>JACSRE010000306.1 GCA_014879945.1 Myxococcus sp. | reverse complement strand
AGATGTGTATAAGAGACAGCTGTGACGGTGCGTCGGCGCCACCGGCCCGCGCGATGGTGGCCTGCGACGCGTCGAGCGCCTCGATGAAGTAGTACGCGGTGAAGCTGGGCTCTCCGGTCGGCGACGGGAGCGCCGCGGTGCACTGCTCGGCCTCGCACTTCATCTCGGCCGAGGCGAACGGCCCCACCGACTTCGCCGCGTACCGAATCAACACCCGCGCCACCTTCTGCTCCGGGTCGAACACGCCCACGCGCACCAGCGAGGCCGCGTCGTCGCTCTCCCGGTCTCTGACTTCGAGGCGCGCGCGCGCCAGCCACGCCTTGCGGGTGCGGTTGAGGAAGTCGACCTGCTTCTGCGTGGTGCCCGAGGCCAGCGACAGCTTCGGGTCGAGCTCGAGCGCCTCGATGGCCCGCGTCTGCGCGGTGGCCTCGTCGCCCAGCACCAGGTGAATGAAGCCGAGCTCGAACAACGCCAGCGAGTGCTCCTTCACCGGCCGCTCGGGCGTCGAGAGGTAGCGCTGGTACTCGACGACGGCCTCTTCGTAGCGCAGCTGCTCCGCCAGCTTGCGCGCGTCGAGCAGGCTCTGCGGCGTGCCGGCGCTCGAGGCCGCCAGCACGCTGCCCGACGGGTCCGGCAGCACGAGCAGCCGCGGCGCGTCGGGCGCCACCGCCAACACCAGCGAGAGCAGAACGTTCACCCGCGCGTTGTCCTACGGACGAACGACGTTGGGAAGCGACAGCTCAGCTCTTCCACGACGCGTGAAACCACACCGCCTGGTCGTCGAAGCGCTTCACCTCGACCGTCGGGTCGAGGGCCGTCGTCATCTTCAGCCCGGCGAGGATGATGCCCTGGCAGACGTAGCGCGTCGGGCCCACCTCGTTCATCCACACCTCGTACTCGTTTCCTTCGAGCCGGGTGACCGTCGCCTCAGCGTAGTTGTTGCCCGAGCGGAAGTTCTGTCGAACGCGCGCCAGGGCCCGCTGGGGGCCCAACACCCGCACCACGCCCATCAGCGCGCGGCCCAGAAACCCATTGCCGAAGCCCTCGACGACAATCTCTCCCAGCCGCCGCAGGCCGTCCTCCTCCGGGAGCGCGGGGTAGAGGTGCCTGGCCGCCGTCTGGCAACACCTCGTCCACACCGCGATGGGGTAGGCCGGCAGCAGGCGCTGCGAGAGGTCGAGCCCCTGCTCCTTCAGCGCCCTCGCCAGCGGCGGCGACATGCGGTCCCTGAGCGCGTTGACGAAGAGGCCCTCGAACGTCTGCTCGAAGACGACACGCTCTGCGGGGGCGACCGGTGCCATGTGCGCCAGCCTACCAGCGACGGGGCCTGCGCGAGACTTTCCTCGCTGGGCGCACGCCCCGCCGTGACTGCGCGCAAACACCGACTCCCGGCCACCGCGAGGGCGACCGGGAGTCGGAGCGGCAGGCGGGGACGACGACCGGTCAGCTCCGGCGGCGGCCAAGCAGCGCCAGCGCCACCAGGGCCAGGCCGGCGATGGAGGCGTCGAACGGCACCGCGCTGCAGCTGCCGGGCTTCTGGCTCGAGCCGCCGTCGGGCGTCGCCGACAGCTTCAGGCTCGAGACCGAGTCCTTCTTCTCGGGGTACGCGCGGTCGGGGAAGGCCAGCTTCGCCTGGAGCTGCAGGTCGTACTCGCCGTCGACGTCCGAGGTGAAGCTGGGCACGCTCGAGTCGACGTACGCGTACTGGAAGTGGTTCGACATCGTCACCGCGCCGACCGGGTTGTCGATGGCGGCGGTGCTGCCCGAGGGGCGGCGCACCACCGTCCACGTGTACTCGATGGCCGCGCCGTTGCGGTTGGCGAAGAGCGGCAGGCGGAACTTCTCGCCGCGCTTGAGCGTCACCAGGCCGCCGCCGTGCACCTTGAAGGGGCCGCTCGGGTCGAGGCAGTCGGCCTTGTTCGACGGGTCGATGACGAGGCAGAACTTCGCGTCGCACGCGTCACCCAGGCCGTCGAAGTCGGCGTCGAGCTGGTTGCGGTTGCGGGTGGCGGCGCAGTTGTCTTTGCCCGACGCGGTGAGGTCAGCCAGCTTGTCGTTGATGCCGTCGCCGTCGAGGTCGAGGTCACACACGTCGCCGATGCCGTCGCGGTCGAGGTCCTGGTTGTTGCTGTTGGCGGTGAGGGGGCAGTTGTCCACGTGGTCGAAGATGCCGTCGTTGTCCGAGTCGCGGCGGCACAGCTGGCCCGGCAGGTCGACGTTGGCGGTGCTGCTGACGAGCGGGCACAGGTCGTCGGTGTTGAGGAAGCCGTCGCCGTCGAGGTCGAGGTCGCAGACGTCGCCGAAGGCGTCGCCGTCGAGGTTGGCCTGCACCCCGTTGAGGGCCCGGTTGGGAATCGAGGGGCAGTTGTCGAGCGCGTTGTCGACGAGGTCGCCGTCGAGGTCCGAGTCGCAGGTGTCGCCCAGGCCATCGCCGTCGGTGTCGAGCTGGCTGAAGTTCGACATGGCCGAGCAGTTGTCGCAGGCGCTGCCCACCCCGTCACCGTCGACGTCGAGCTGGTCGCGGTTGGCCGCGAAGGGGCAGTTGTCGGAGTCGTCGGCCTTGCCGTCGCCGTCCGAGTCGTCGGTGTACGAGAGCGTCTTGCCGTCGTCGGTGTAGGCGACCCACACCGAGCAGCCACAGCCGCCGCCCGAGCACACGCCGTCGACGCAGGGGCCGCCCCCGCCCTGCTCCTTGGGCCGGCCGCACGACGGGTCGAGGCACTCGGGGTTGGTGCCGTTGCCCAGCTGGGCGAAGGCGGTGGGGGCGAGCAGGCAGACGACTCCCGCGAACGGCATCAGGGCACGTTTCATCGGCAACTCCAGGGTGAGTGGGTGTTCACCTGGAGATGCCGCGACGCCGAAAAACCCTTCCCGCACCTCGGGCGCAGAGGTGGGATGGCTGGGAGCGTCAGCTCGCGCTGCGCGACATGGCGCCCACCGAGCCCTCGCCGGCGGCGCGCTCCTGGGTTAAGGCCTGCACGCGCTGGGTCAAGCCCTTCACCGAGGCCTCCACCTGCTCCTCGCTCAGGCGCAGCACCTGCCGCCCCTGGAGGATGACGCGCGAGACGACCTCGAGGTCGGGCGCCTTGACGTCGAGGCCCTCTCGCTTGCACAGGCCGTTCGCCAGGCGCACCACGTTCGAGGTCGACCGCCCGCGCCGCAGGTCGAAGGTGTCGAGCTGGGCGATGGCCTGCGCCACCTCGCGCGGCAGGTACCACCGGAACGCGATGATGGAGCCGACCTCGCGGTGGCACTCGTCGACGACGCGCCGCCACACCCCGCCCGAGACGAACGCGCCCGCCTGCTTGCCGCGCTCGAGGTCGAGCAGCATCGCGGCCACCACCGGCTTGCCGATGTCGTGAAACAGCCCGCCGAGGTAGGCCGCGTTGGCGTCGAGCATCGGCAGGTGCGCGCAGAGGTCGCGCGCCAGCGTGGCCACGCCCAGGCAGTGCTCCCAGATGCCGCGGAAGGCGTGGCGAATGGTGGGGTCTCGCGAGACGAAGACCTGCTCGGCGGCGAGCTCCTGCAGCACCGCGACGAGCGTCTTGAAGCCGACCCGCGACACCGCGCCCTCGACGCTGCTGATGCGGGAGACGCCGCCGTACACGGGGCTGTTGGCCAGCCGCAAGAGGCGCGAGGCGATGAAGGGGTCGCGCTCGATGAGCCTCGCCAGGGCTGCGAAGCTGGCCTCGGGGTCGTTCGCCAGGTCGAGGCACCTCATCGCCACCTCGGGCAGCGCCGGCAGCTTGAGCGAGTCGTCGCGCAGCCGCTTGCAGATGATCTCCTTCAGGCGCGCAGAGACGGCCACCACCTGGAGCCGCTCGGCGTGCTCCTCGCGCGTCACCTCGACGGCGGGCGGCTCATCGGGGTCGCCGACCAGCTCGTCGGGCGCCAGGGGCAGCGCCGGCGGGACCTTCGCAAGGCCCTGCTCCACGGGCGCGATCGGCCTGGGCGCGACGACGGCGGCGACCTCTTCACGCGAGAAGGCGACGGGCGGGCGGCCGCCGAGGGTGGCGAGCTCCTTTCGCAGCACCTTCATCGACTGGTACCGGTCTTCGGGCTTGCGCGCCAGGCACCGCAGCACCACGCGCTCGATGGCCTCGCTCAGCCGGGGCTCGTGCTCGCGCAGGGGGGCCGGCGTTCCGTTGAGGTGCCCCTGCATCAGCTGCATCAGGTTGCCCTCGAAGGGCAGCCGGCCGGTGAGCATGCGGTAGGCCACCACGCCCAGCGAGTAGATGTCGCTGCGCGCGTCGAGGGCCTCGTCGCCCATCACCTGCTCGGGTGACATGTACGCGGGCGTTCCGATGATCAACCCGGGCGTCGTCCTCGGCCCCGACGAGGCGCCCAGCAGCTTGGCGATGCCGAAGTCGAGCACCTTCAGGAAGTCGGGGTAGTCCGGGTAGCTGGTGAGGAAGAGGTTGTCGGGCTTGAGGTCGCGGTGAACGATGCCGCGCTCGTGCGCTGCCGCGAGCGCCGACGCTGCCTGGGTCAGCATGGTGACCGCGTGCCGCTCCTCGATGGAGAGCACCTTCTCGAGCCGGGCGGCGACCGTCTCGCCCTCGAGCAGCTCCATCACGATGATGAACGAGCCGTTCTCCTGCCCATAGTCGGTGACGTCGACGATGTTCGGGTGGCGAATGGTGTTCACCGAGCGCGCCTCGGCGATGAAGCGCTGCACGATGTGCTCGTCTTGCGACACCGTCGCGTTGAGCACCTTGAGGGCGGCCTTGCGGCCGATGATGGCGTGCTCGCCCAGGTAGACGGTGCCCAGCCCGCCCGCGCCGAGCTGCGAGATGATGCGGTAGTTGAGCAGCGTGGCGCCGATCATCCCTGGCGTTGATCAAGTGCAGGCCACGGGCCATCGGGAGCGTCACGGGCCTGACACCTTGCGCGCCTCCATCAACCTGAACGGGGCGGTCGCTGGCGCCCCGGCGCCCGTCAGGGCCATGACGGTGAGGCCCTGCAACGACGAAGGCCGGCGCCTCGTCGGTGCCGGCCCTCGGGACTTTCAAGACGCGTTGGCGCTCAGCGGATGCCGGGCGGGGGCGGGGGCACGCCAGGTCCGCGCGACCCCGGCACGAAGCCGCCCGGAGGGGGAGGCAGCGGGTCTTTCCGCTGAGGCACCGGCGCGGGAGGCGTCGGCATGTTGCTGGGCGCGCCCGGCAACGGCACCGTGTAGGGCGGCGTCGGGGGGCGCTGGAGGCCACCCTGGGGCCGCAGGACTTCACCCTGGTAGCTGGGCGGCGGCGGCGGAACGATGGCGGTGCCGGTGGACGGCCCGGGGCGGCCACCCGGCCCGATGTAGGCGTTGCCCGGCGGCGGCGCCGCGTTGCCCGAGTTCATTCCGCCGCTCGGCCCGATGTAGCCCGGCGACGGGGGCGGAGCCGCGTTGCCCGAGTTCATGCCGCCGCTCGGTCCGATGTAGCCAGGCGACGGCGGAGGAGCCGTCGTGCCCATGCTGGGGCGACCGCTCGGTCCGATGGAGCCCGCGCCGGGGGGCTGCACGAAGCCTCCACCCGGGGGCGGCGGCGAGCCGAAGTTGCCCGAGGAGCCGCCGAAGTTACCCGGCGGCGGCGGACCACCTGAGGAGCCTCCGAAGTTGCCAGGAGGCGGCGGCGGACCACCCGAGGAGCCGCCGAAGTTGCCTGGAGGCGGCGGCGGGCCACCCGACGAGCCGCCGAAGTTCCCGGGAGGCGGCGGCGCGCCACCAGGCGAGTTGCCGAAGCTCCCCGGCTGGGAGCCGAAGTTACCCGGCGGCGGCGGGGCGCCAGGCGAGTTGCTGAAGCCACCCGGAGGAGGCGGCGGCGCCTGGTTGCCGAAGAAGCCGCCCGGCGGTGGCGGCTGGTTTCCGGGCTGCACGGTGCCCGGCCGACCCGGCGGAGGAGGCGGCGGTGAGTTGCCGTAGAACCCACCCGACGAGGCCGGCGGCGGCGGCTGCGAGAAGCCACCCGGCGGCGGCGGGGCGTTCCCCACGACGCCAGGGCGCGCGGGCGGCGGCGGCGGCGGCTGGCCCCAGAAGCCACCACCCTGCGGCGGCTGGTTCACCACGGCGGGCGGCGGCTGAACGGGCGTGGCCGCGTGCCACCCGGCGGGCGGAGGCACGTAGCCGGGCGGGCGCCGGTAGCTGCCACGCGGCGGGTAGTACGACGACGGCGGCGCGTAGCCCGGGGGCGGGTAGCTGATGGTGATGTTGGGCGGCGGGAGCGGGTACGTGCCCGGCGTGCCCAGCGCGTCGTAGTAGCGGTAGCCGTCGTAGAAGACGTAGACCTCGCGCCACTCGTCCCAGTAGTAGGTGTTGGCGCACGGCATTCGCGGGTCGCAGGTGGCGACCATCGTTCGATGAACCGGCGTGCGGTACTCATAGGTGCGGACGGTGCAGGCGCTCGTGAAGAGCCCCAGCCCCAGCAGCGGTACCCCAGTCAACAAGCGGCGCATGGCATTTCCTCGGTTCGTGAACGGCGGCGGATCAGACGCGGTTCAACCCTCTTGATTCAATCGCAGAGCGTTGCCGGCCGCATTATGCGCTGTTGTGCGCATGCGTCGATTCCTCATTGGTTTCGCAGGGTCCGTCCTCGCCGTCCTCTCAGGTTGCGGGCGGCCCGCGGGCCCGGAGCGCGGGGAGCTCGTCGCCGAGGGCGTGGCCACGGTGCGCTGGGAGGTGCGGGCCAACGGCACCGACCTGGTGCCCGTGGCGGTCTACTTCCCCGCCACCCCTGACGGCTTCGCCAGCGGCGCCAACCTGCCGGCGCTCGTCTACGTCCAGGGCGGGGCCGTCGAGCCCTCGCGCTACTCGTGGCAGGCGGTGGAGCTGGCGAAGCGGGGCTACGTGGTGGCGATGCCCCGGCACCCGCTCGACCTCGCGTTCTTCGCGGTCGACTTCGGGCAGGTCGCGCGGGCGGCCCTGCTCGAGCCGTCACGGGCCGGCGTCTTCACCACCAGGCCGGTGCTCGAAGGCGTCGTCGACCCGCAGCGCATCGCGGTCGCCGGGCACAGCCTGGGCGGCGTAGTGACGATGAAGCTCGCGCTCGCGGGGGGCTTCAACGCCGCGGTGGTGCAGGCCAGCTACTCGGACCCGGCCGATGACGCGAAGCTCCCTGCGCTCTCGATTCCGACCATGTACCTGGCCGCCAAGGGTGACTGCATGGCGACCGAGCAGCAGGTGCGCGCGGGCTGGGCGAAGGTGCCGGCGCCGAGCGCCCTGGTGGTGCTCGAGGGCGTCACGCACTTTCAGTTCAGCAACGCCGACACCAACGACGTGCAGCGCGGGTGCCCTCCGACGGTGAGCCTCGACGAGGCGCACGCGCGCATCAGCGCGGCCATGCACGCGTTCCTCTCTGCGGCGCTCGCGTCGCCGCCCGGCGTCGGAGAAGCCCAGCTGCGCGCGATTCCAGAGACCCAGGTGGAGGTGCGATGAGGCCGCTGGCGCTGCTGGGGCTGTTGGCGTCGCAGGCCGCCTGGGCCGAGGCTGGCTGGCTCACCGCGCGCGGTCGGCTGCTCTCCGAGACGCGGGTCGAGGCCTTCGTCGGCACCCGCTCGTTCGGCGTGGGCTTCGTGCGCGCGGACTCCAGCGACCCGCGGGCAGGGGTCTCGTTTGAAGCGGTCGCCGGCTACCTCGACCGCGACGCCGAGCTGCGGGGCGCGCGGGTGTGGCAGGTGACGGCGACGCGCGTGGCGACGGCGTCGGTGTCGGTGGGCGGCGCGGCCTTCGTGGTGCCGGACCGTGCCTTCGACGTCGGGCTCGGCCCGCAGGCGCAGGTGGCGTTGTCCCTTGGCGGGCAGGTCTTCTCGGTGGAGCTCGCGCTCCAGACGGGCGTGGAGCTCTTCTTGCGCCAACAAGGCTGGGCGCGCCTGCCCCAGCGCGCGGTGCTCGGCCTGCACCTTCGCTGGACTGAGTTCACCATCGCGCTGGCGGCCCGCGCCGGAGTGGACATCTTCCCGGGTCGCAGCTTCGTGGGCCGCGGTGAGGTGATGGTGAGCGTCGGGTGGCTGGGGCTTGACCTCGCGCTGGCCAGGCGGCCCCCCGCTGCGGCAGACCAGCAGGTACTCGACTCGATTCCGCCCACACTGGAGCCGATCAACCCACCGCGGTGATCATTCCGGCCTCGAAGCTGGAAAATACCGCGCTCGTCGGTACAGTCCCGCGCATCTTTCGGCACCGAGGCCGAAAGCTCAAAGGGGAATTCCTACATGAAACGTATTCTCGCAGCCCTCGCTGCCGCGTCATGGCTTGTCGCGTGCGGCAGCAACACCACCACGCCCACGCCGACGGGCCCGCAGCAGTACGACCAGACCCAGAAGGCCGTCACGCCCAAGGGCAGCATCGTGGTGCGCGTGGTCGACGTCGGCACCGCCAACCCGCTCGAGGGCGTCACCGTCAAGGCGCTGGGCACTGACGTCGTCGGCACGACCAACGCCGACGGCATCTTCAAGTTCGACGGGCTGGTGGTGAACAGCAACTACAACTTCATCTTCGAGAAGGCTGGCTATGTGCGCACGCGCCAGCAGACGTCGATTCCCGGAACCGCGGGCAACTCGCCGCTCGAGGGCGGCCTGACGAGCTTCAGCATCGAGATGTTCCCCACCAACGGCAGCATCTCGGGCTTCGTCTTCCTGCCCAACGGAACCCCGGCGCCCAACGCCACGGTCTACGTCGACCACCGGACCTCGAGCGGCGGCGAGCTCATCGTCACGGCGCAGACGGGCATGGACGGCTCGTTCTCGCTCACCGGCCTGGCCACCCGCCCCACGGGCCTCACTACGACCGTCTACGCCCGCTGGTACGACGAGAACGGCGACATGCAGGCCGACTACGCCACCACGCAGTCGAGCGTGACCGTCTTCCCGGGGCAGGCCGCGCGCACCTTCTTGACCTACGGCGCCCTCACTCAGCGCGTCATCGCCTCGAACATCAACGACGGCGTGGTGGCGGCGGGTGAGGACCTGCAGTTCACCTTCGCGCTCCCCTTGTTCACCGGCAGCCTCGAGGGCACCGGCGCGACGCCGTGGGTCCTGAACGCGAACAGCACAGGCGCGGCGATTCCGGTGGAGGGCACCTTCATGAGCCCCGTCGAGCTCCGCGTTCGCCCCTCGCTCAACTCGCTGCGCGAGGGCGAGCGCTACACGCTGCGCTTGGAGCTGCGGAACGCGAACGCCAACAACCCGGGAAGCACTGGCTCCACCTTCACCGGGGACTTCAGCTTCCAGGTGCGCCCGGCGATGGTCGCTCCCTTCACCACGCAGGTCAGCGGACTGACGGTCGTGAACCCGGTGCCGACCGCGCCGTTCGGCCCGAGCGCGTTCGACTACAACGACAACCGGTTCACCGTCTCGTGGCTGCCGGCGGTGGGCGCGGTGCGGTATGAGGTCTACGCGCGCGATACCCGGGGCAACCCCAACTACGTGCTGGTGCAGAACGTGAACGCGACCGGCGCCCCCCGCCAGGAGACGACCTTCGCCCTGAGCTCCAGCTTCAACCTGCCGTTCTCCACGGCGCTCGCCGGTGGCAACCGCGTCAACTTCGCGGTGGTGGGGGTCGACGCCTACGGCGGCCGCGCGCCGCTGATGGGCGCGACGCCGGTCGAGGTGCGCGACACGATTCCTCCGACGTCGAGCGGCCCCAACGTCGTCGGCAGCGGAACGGTCGACGCCATCAATGACACCACCTCGCCGGCCACCATCAGGCTGCGCATCAGCTACAGCGAGCCGATGGACCCGATGTCGACGGTGACGTTCACCAGCAGCGCGACCAACGCGCCGATGTCCTCCTGGTCGTGGGAGACCAACAACTCCGGCATCCTCACGCTGACCGTCGGGGCGAACAACGACGCCTCGGGCGCCTTCGTGATTCGTGGCGGTCGTGACGTCGCTGGCAACGACATCGCGCGCGCAGGCGACCTGACGGGGAGCCTCTCGGGCCGCCGTGAGCTGCTCGTCAACGGGGACTTCCAGATGGGCAGCTCCTGCGGGCTGGGCAGCTGGACGCCAAGCACCACCGGGTCGGCGCCCATGCCTGCGGCGGTCAACAACAACGGCGCCATCAGCGGCAGCACCAACGCCTGCGCCGCCGTGCTGGGCTCGATTCCGGGCACCACGCCCTCGACGGGCCGCGCGCGCATCATTCAGGACGTCACGCTGCCGCCGTTGATGGGCACCGGCTACAACATCGAGTGGACCGGCCGTTACCGCATCGCGACCGTCCCGAACCAGGCCGCTACCGGCGCGACGTACTCGTTCCAGTGTCGGGCGACGAACCCCGCCGAGACGACCACCTTCGGTACGCTGTGGTTCTTCCCGGTCATCAACACCTCGACCTTCGTGTCGGGCTCGTCTGCGGTGCTCTCGGCACAGGCAGGCAACCAGGTTCGTATTCTCTGTGAGTCCGAGAACACCAACATGATGGCTCCGGGCTTCGGCGCGCTGTACCTCGACGAGATGTCGGTCGCGCTCGTGAAGCCCGGCACGCTGTAACGAGCTGCCGGTTGACGGTTTCTTCGGGCCGGGTGGGCGACCACCCGGCCCGTCGTGTTTGAGGGCGGCCTGTGGCCAGTGCGCGTCGTGCGCGACCGAAGGGCGCGGTATGCAGCGGCTGGGGTGGCGAGGTGGTGGGCGACACCGGCTCTGGACAGCCCGGCGAACCTCGTCGTCTCGCACTCGTCGCCACAGGTCCGACACGAATCGGCTTCCGCACCGGCATCGTCTCCGGCCCGCGCAGGCCCTCGGCCGCCGCGCGGCGCGTCTCCACGACGGCGGGGCAACGTCTCGATGACGTCGAACACCAACGACTTCACCGCCGACGACGACTGGGGCGTGAGGTTGGCCTGCGCCCGCTCGAGGAACCGCATCGGCGGACTTTCTCGTGCCGGGCGTCACCAGCATCTCGGCCGACCTGCACAAGTACGGCTACGCGGCCAAGGGCGCGTCGGTG
>JACSRE010000215.1 GCA_014879945.1 Myxococcus sp. | reverse complement strand
GGCGCGCACGCCCTCGGGCCCACGCATAGACGCCGCGCCGCCGTTCTCGTCCTCACCGTCAGGCGTGCGCCTCGACGCGGCGAAGCCTGCGTCCCTCAGCCCGCAGCAGCCGTCGGCTCGCACGCCCACGGGGCCGCGCATTGATGCCGCGCCCCCGTTCTCCTCCTCACCGTCAGGCGTGCGGCTCGACGCGGCGAAGCCCACGCCCCTCAACCCGCAGCAGCCCTCGGCGCGCACGCCCTCGGGGCCGCGCATTGATGCCGCGCCCCCGTTCTCCTCCTCACCGTCAGGCGTGCGCCTCGACGCGGCGAAGCCCACGCCCCTCAACCCGCAGCAGCCCTCGGCGCGCACGCCCTCAGGCCCACGCATCGACGCCGCGCCGCTGGGCCTCGAGCCGCCGCTGCGTCGCCCCATCGGTCCGCTCATCACCGCGCCGCCGCCGCAGCCGGTCGCCTCCGCTCCGCCGCCGCCTGCCCTCGCGCCGCTGCCGGCCATGAGCGCCCCGCGCCCTCTTGGCAGCACGGCCTTCACGCCCGCGTTCGTGCCCGGCGCCCTCGCGCCCCCTGCGGCGAGCGACGGCCGCGTCGGCCGCCTCGGCGAGCTCCTCGGGAAGCTCAGCTTCCCCTTGAGCCCCGAGCGCGTCGCCCGCCTCGAGAAGGCCCGCGCCGCGCTGCCGCCCACGCTCCCCATCGCCTGGCTGCTGGGCGTGGAGTGGGTGCGCGCCGCCGCGCCGCAGGCCCTGAGCGAGCTCGTCACCCTCGCGTGCGACGTCTGCCTGCGCAACGGCGGCGTGCTCGACGTCATCGACGCCACCGGCGCCACCTTCGTCTTCTTCGGCCTCGGGTCGCAGGGCGCGTGCGTGCTCGCCGCCCAGGACCTGCGGGAGCACCTCGAGGCGCGCGCCGACGGAAAGCCCGACGCCCCCTCGCTCAGGCTGGCCCTCACCGGCAGCCGCCTGCGCGCCGAGCCCGACGAGGCCGTCGAGGGTGATGGGCTGAGCGCCCTGCCGTCGATGCTGCGCCGCGCGGCCCCCGGCCAGTGCCTGCTCGCCCGCAACCTCGCCCTCGGGGTGTCAGACCTGGTCGGCACCGCGCCCCTCGGCGACGACGTTCAGCTCGCCGCGCGCAAGCCCGCCTTCGCCCAGCCGCTCCCCACCGTCGCCCTCGAGCCGCTGGCGAGGCTCTTCGAGCTGCGGGTGAAGGCGCTCGAGGCGGGCCCGGTCGCGCCGGTGGTGGTGACGGGGCCGCGGCGCTCCGGCAGAACGCACCTGGGCCAGGAGCTCGCGCGCCGCGCGCACGGCCTCGACGCCCTCGTCGGGTACACCTCGTCGCTCCGCGGCGACGGCCAGCCGCTCTCGTCGCTCGCCGAGCTCGTCTGCCTGCTGTGCGAGGTGTCCTTCGAGGCCCGGCACGAGGCGCTCGGAGTGGCGATGGAGGCCCGCGGCGTCGCGCCCATCCGCCGCGAGGCGCTGCTGGTGGCGCTCCGGTTGACGCCCACCCCGGCGCCCTTCTCGACCCGGCAGGTGGTGGACGCGCTGCGGCTGGTGCTGGCCGAGCTGGCGGGCGGGCGGCGGCGGGTGCTGGTCTTCGACGGGCTCGACCAGGCAGACGAGCCGACCGTCGAGGTGGTGCGCGAGCTGATGCGCGCCCCGGCGCCGCGCGAGCTGGTGGTGGCGCTCACCACCGCCGAGCACGCCGCCACGCTGCCGGGCCAGTCACCGCTGGCGCTCCCCACCCTGGCCCGCGCCGAGGTGGAGGCGCTGGTGACGGCCGCGCTGGGCGAGGCGCCGGCCGAGCTGGTGGACGCGCTCCTCCAGCGCACGCGCGGCCTGCCCGGGCAGGTCGTCGACCTCTTCCTCCTCACCCTCGCGCGCGGCGCGCTCCGGCCCCGCGGCGAGCGCCTGGCCCTCGAAGGCGCCGTGCCCGACGTGCCGCCCGAGCTGCTCCCGCGGGAGCGCCTGTTGGCCGAGGGCGCGCGGTGCGGGCGGCTCCTCGAGGCGACGTGGATGTTGGGCGAGCAGACCGACGCGGCGGCCGTGGCGCAGGTGCTGCCGGGCCTCGCGCAGGAACTCTGGCCTCGCGCCGTCGCGGCCCGGCTGCTGGTGGGCACCGGCGGCGGGCGCGTCTCGGTCAGCGGCGCCTTCGAGGCGGCGGTGGCGGCGTCGGCGCTCTCGGGGCCGGGCCTGGCCGCGCGCGCGGTGGCCTCGCTCGAGGCCGCGAGAGCGCCGACGGCGGCGACCGCGGCGCGGCTGGCGCTCCTGCTCGAGCGCGCGCACGAGCCGCAGCGCGCCGGCGCGAAGTGGCGTGAGGTGGCCGCGCAGGCCGCCGCGGCCCGCGACTTCGCCCTGTCAGCCACCGCGCAGGAGGGCATGGCCCGCGTGCTGCGCCGCCACCCGCAGCGCGACGCCGGGGTGGTGCTCACCACCCGACTGCAGCTGTGGGCGCGGGCGGCCAGCACGCGGCTCTCGCTCGGTGACGTCGCGGGCGCCCGGCGGGCGGTGAGCGAGGGGCTCGACGCGCTCCCGCGTGGCGCGCCGACGGACCCCGAGGTCAGCTTCGTCAGCGCGAAGGTGCTCGAGGCCGAGGGCCGCGTGGAGCAGGCGAGCGAGGCGCTGGCCGAGGCGCTGGCCTGCTCGAAGGGGCACCCCGCGCGCGCCGCGGTGCTGGCCGCGCTCGCCCAGGCGTGTGAGGGGCGCAACGACCTGGCGCGCGCGCGCGAGGCCTGGCAGCAGGCGCTGGCCGCCGCCGAGCCCTTCCTGCCGCTGGCGGCGTGGTTCGGCGAGGTGGACTTCCGCGGCCGGGTGGAGGCCCGCATCGGCGCCCTCCTCCTCTCGGCCAACGAGCCGGGCCGCGCGCGCGACGCCCTGCTGTCGGCGAGCGAGCGCTTCAGGGCCGCGCGTGCCCCGCTCCACGCCGCGCGGGTGCTGGCCAACCTCGGGGTGCTGGCCATGCAGACCAACGCCTTCTCCGACGCGGCGCAGTGGTTCGGCGCGGCCGCCTCGACCGCCGAGGCGGGCGGCGACTTCCTCTTCCAGGCGCGGCAGCTGCTCTCGCTGGTGAAGGTGCTGGCGCGTCAGGCCGACCCGCGCGCGGCCGAGGTGGCCACGGTGGCGCTGGGGCTGGCCGAGGCGCTCGGGTGGGACGAGGGCGTCAAGGCGCTCCAGGCGGCGCGCGGCGCAGGTTAAGGCGCCTGGTCGCAGACGCGCTGCACCAGCGCGCGGAGCCCCTCGAGGGGCAGCGGCTTGGTGACGACGTCGTCCATTCCCGCGGCGCGGCAGGCGGCGAGGTCTTCGGGCATGGCGCTGGCGGTCACGCCGATGATGGTGAGGTGCTCGTCGGCGCCTTCTCGGGCGCGCCAGCGGCGGGTCACCTCGAGGCCGTCGAGGCCGGGCATGTGCCGGTCCATCAACACGAGGTCGAAGGCGCGGGCCTCGAGCTGCAGCAGCGCCTGGGCGCCGTCGCTGGCGGTGGCGGTGGTGGCGCCGAGCTTCTGGAGCTGGATGGCGGCCACCGTGCGGTTGACGGCGTTGTCGTCGACGATGAGCACGTCGAGGCGCCGGGAGAGCGGCTCGAGCGCCGGCTCGCCCGGCGGGAGGCTCTGTGGGGGCGCGAGGGGGAAGCCGACGGTGGCGGTGAAGGTGGCGCCGCGGCCGGGCTGCGAGGCGACGGTGACGGTGCCGCCGAGCCGCTCGACGATGGTGCGGGTGATGGACAGGCCCAGGCCGGTGCCGGCGATGCGCGCGTCTTCCTCGACGCGGGAGAAGGGGAGGAACAGCTTCTCGTGGACCGCGGGGTCGATGCCGCGGCCGGTGTCGCGCACCGAGAGGGTGGTGACGAGCCGGTCGCCGTCGACGCGCGCGGCGAGCGAGGTGGTGACCGACCCCGACGCCGTGAACTTCACCGCGTTGCTGACGAGGTTGTGCACCACCTGCTGAACGCGCCGCGGGTCGGTGCGCACCAACGTCTCGACCGGCCCCTCGAGCGCGACCTTGAAGACGAGGCCCTTCGCCTCGGCCTTCGACCGGTGCACGTCGCAGGCGTTCTCGACCAGCCGGTCGAGGCGGGTCGTCTCTTCCGTCAGGCGCAGCTGGCCTGCTTCGGCGCGGGTGACGTCGAGCAGGTCGTCGATGAGCTGGGCCAGCAGCCGGCCCGACTCGGCCATCACCTCGAGGCGCGCGGCCACCTGGGGCGAGCTGGTGTCGGCGCGGAGCAGCTCGCCGATGCCCAGCATGCCGTGCAGCGGGGTGCGCAGCTCGTGGCTGATGTTGGCGAGGAAGCGCAGCTTCTCGCGGCCGGCGGCCTGGGCCTCGTCGTTCGCGCGCGCGAGGTCCTTCATGATGCTGCGCGCCGACAGCTCCCACAGCAGCCCCGCGGTGGGCAGCACCACCAGCAGAGCCACCAGCCGCGAGCCCACGTCTGCGAAGGTGACGGGCACGATGGAGGGGGGCGCGTGGCCCGACGCGATGACGGCCACCCCCGCGATGGCGACGAGCAGCACGATGACGGTCCACCGCAGGCCGGGGCGCGCGCCGCCGATGAACAGGGCCAGCAGCGGCGTCACGCCCAGCCAGGCGATGTTCGCGATGTCTTTGTTGAAGAGCAGGCTCGCGCCGTAGACGGTGGTGGCGAAGCCCGCGAAGGTGTCAGCCTGGAGCGCCGGGTTGCGGTAGCGGCGCCAGAGGGCGACCCACGCCACCGTCACCGTCACGCCAACGGCCGTCACCGCCGCGTTCGGCCAGTGCGCGTTCCAGGCGTAGACCACCATCTGAAGCACCGACGCCACCACCGCCGCGGCGCCGAGCGTGGCCACGAAGCGACCCCGCCACCGGCCCTCGGTGGTTGCGTCGGGGGGCGTTCCGGCCACCCGATCGACTGCGTGCCACGTCATCAATTCGTCAACGCTCCTGACAGAAGGCCCTCAATACGCCCCCCGGGCCCCGATGGACAATGCAGGTATGCTGCCGCGCTTCGCAACCCTCCTCACCCAGTGGATTCAGCGGCTTCCGGGCGCGCTCCACGACCGTGGCGCAGGGTTTGGCGAGGTGCTCCAGACTCGCCTGACGGCGGGCGACTCCCTGCAGCAGGCCCTGGAGCAGGCGCTGCCCCGGCTCGGCCGGAGCGCGGTGGCCACGGGGCTCGAAGCAGAAGACGGCCCGGCGGCCCTGGTGTGCGTGGACCTCTTGCGGAGCCTCGCGGCGCAGGTGCTCGACGCGGCCGGCCAGCTCGGTGGGCTGGAGGAGCCGTGGGCGCAGTGGACGGCGGCGCGCCTGCAGCACTTCGCGGCGGCGCTCGAAGACGACGTGGTGCACGCGCACCTGGTGAACGCGGTGCTGGCGGCGGCGGCGGTGACGAGCGAGCTGATGCCCATCGAGGTGCGGCGCGTGGACCGGCCGGCGCTCGAGAAGCGGGTGGTGCAGGTGCTCCTCTCGATGCGCAGCACCGTCTTCAGCCGCGCCGACCTGGTGCAGACGGTGTCGACCCTCGGCCGCGCCGCGTCACCGCGCAGCCGCCTCGCCGACGCCTGAAACGCGCGCCTGCTCCGTGACGAAGCGGGCTTCCGCTACCTGGGGTTGAGCCCCGCGCGCTGCGCCGCCAGCGTGGGGAACAGCACGTAGTTCTCGAGGTGCACGTGCTCGAGGGTGTCGGCCTCGAGGCTCTCGAGCTGGTGGTAGAGCCCGCGCACCGTCGAGTCGGCCCAGGCGGGCGGGGTGAAGTCGTTGGTGAGGCGCCGCAGCTCGGCCAGCATCGCGCCGGTGCGCTCGTGGTCCTCCTTCGAGCGCGCGCTCTCTTCGCGCAGCTCGTCAGCGGTGAGCGAGTGCTCGAGCAACGAGGGGAACAGCGACACCTCTTCGTGCTCGATGTGCGGCTCGAGCAGCTCGCGCAGCTCGTGCACCACCTGACGAAGCTGCGCCAGCGGCTCGGGCCGGCCCGCGTGCACGCGCTCGACCTTCAGCGCCAGGCCCTCGGCGACCGCCAGCACGTCGCGCAGGAAGGCGTGGTGCCGGGCCACGATGTGGAACATCAGCGCCGCCGGCGACATGGCGCGCGGGTCGGTGAAGGGGCGTTGGTCCGGGCTCCTCACCGCGCGCTGGAGGTCGGCCAGCACCACCTCGACCGAGGTGCCGTTGAGCTCGCAGATCTGCTCGAGCGTCAGCGCGCCCTTCGAGCTGAAGTCGATGCGGTGGCGCCGCAAGACGGGGGCGATGGCGGAGTGCTCCAGCACCAGCTCGGCGAGGGGCTCGCTGCGATGAAAGACTCGGCCAGTCTCCAACTTCACGGTCACGAAGGACTCCAGACGTACAGGTGGCCGCGATGATGGTCGTCTTGTTGACCACGGACAAGGGTGCGTTTGAGGCGGCGCTGACGTTTGGCGTGAAACCGGTGCCCCTCACCGGTAGCTGAACCTCATGAAAGCCCTCATCGTCGGCGCCGGCCCCGGAGGCCTCTCGGCCGCCATCAACCTCGCGGGCCTGGGGCTCGACGTCACGGTGGTCGAGAAAGAGGCCGTTCCCGGCGGGCGCATGCGGGGCCTCACCATGGGTGAGTACGCCGTCGACACCGGGCCGAGCATCATGCAGCTGCCGCAGGTGCTCGAGGGCATCTTCCGGCGCGCGGGCAAGCGCATCGAAGACTACGTGACGTTGACGCGGCTGCCCGAGAACACCCGGCTGCACTTCTGGGACGGCTCGCGCCTCGACACGCACTGGGACGTGGAGAAGATGAAGGCCGAGCTGGCGCGGCTCGACCCGAAGCTGGTGCCCGCGTACGAGGAGTGGTTCGAGTTCTCGAAGGCCAAGTACTTCGTCGCCTACGAGAAGTTCATGGCGCACCCGGCCGACGACCTCGGCTACTACAACCCGCTGCGGCTGCTGCCGACGCTGAAGTTCAAGCCGTGGCAGACGCTGTACGCGCACCTCGACGGCTTCTTCCACGACGACCGCGTCTCGTACGCCTTCAGCTACCCGTCGAAGTACCTCGGGCTGCACCCCACCACCTGCTCCAGCGTGTTCGGCGTCATCCCCTTCCTCGAGCTGGCCTTCGGGGTGTGGCACGTGATGGGCGGCTTCCGGGAGCTGGCCAGGGGCATGAAGCGGTGCGCGGAAGACCTGGGCGCCACCTTCCGCATGTCGGAGCCCGTCGACGAGGTGCTGGTGGAGCAGGGCGTGGCGAAGGGCGTGCGGCTGGCGTCGGGTGAGGTGCTGAACGCCGACCTGGTGGTGGTGAACGCCGACCTGCCGTACGCGGCGCAGCGGCTGGTGCCAGAGCAGTGGCGCGAGGGCACGCGGCTGTCGAACGCGCGGCTGGGCAAGGCGAAGTACAGCTGCTCCACCTTCATGCTCTACCTGGGCCTCGACACGGTCTACCGGGAGCTGCCGCACCACCTCATTTACCTCTCGAACGCCGCCCGCCGCACCGACCGCGCCGCGCTGGAGGACCGCGAGGTGGACCTCGACGACCCGCCCTTCTACGCGCTCAACCCGCAGGTGACCGACCCGGCGGGGGCGCCGAAGGGGCACTCCACCATGTACGTGCTGGTGCCGACGCCCAACACCGGCGCGCCGCACGACTGGAAGCGCGTCGAGGCCGAGCTGACGAAGAAGGTGCCGCAGTGGCTCGAGAAGGTGGGCGCGAAGGACGTGGCCAGGCACATCGTGGAGCAGCGCGCCTTCACCGCCGAGACGTGGCGCGACGAGTTCAACGTCTTCCGCGGCGCCGTCTTCAACCTCTCGCATACATGGCTGCAGTTGGGCCCGCTGCGGCCGAAGGTGAAGTCACCGCACGTGAAGGGGTTGTATTGGGTTGGCGGCGGCACGCACCCGGGCTCGGGGCTGCTCACCATCATGGAGAGCGCCAACATCGTCGGGCATCACGTGGCGCCGCTGGTGGGCAAGACGTTCGCGTCGTGGCCGCAGGTGCCGGCGATGGGGAGCTTGCCGACGAGTGAGGGCATGGCTGGCTCGCGCAGCGCGGGGTGAAAGACGAGGGAGGACCTCGGCTGTCAGTGGGGTGGTAAGAAGGCCGTCACCTTCTCATGGCCACTTCCTCTGCTCGCGTTCAGGGCGTCACCCTCAAAGTCGAAGACGTGTTGCAGCGCCTGAAGGACGGCTCGATTCGGGTGCCGACCTTTCAGCGCCCGCTGAAGTGGAAGAAGGAAGACAACCGGCTCTTCTTCGACAGTCTGCTCAAGAGCTTTCCCGTCGGCAGCCTCTTGATGTGGGTGCGCGATGCGCCCGCCGCGAGGGTCGAGCTCGGGCCCTTTCGCGTCGACGTCCCAGGGCGGGGCGGAGCGTGGCAGGTCGTCGACGGTCAGCAGCGCCTCACCGCCCTCGCCGGTGGGCTGCTCACGGACACGAACCGAGGCAGTGACTTCGACTTCGTCGTGGACGTCGAGACCGGCGATGTCGTCGGGCCCCGAAATCACCCGCCGCCGCAGTGGGTGCCGCTGCCCGTGCTCGCCGACACCGAGAAGTTGCTGCCCTTTCTCCACGCGAACCCGGCGGTCGACATCGCCAAGGCGTCGGCCCTGTCGAAGCGGTTGCGCGACTACCCGTTGAACGCGTCGATTCTCGAGGCTGACGAGCAGGCGTTCGTCGAGGACGTCTTCAAACGACTCAACACGGCCGGCAAGAGGCTCACTGCGACCGAGGTGTTTCGGGCGTCGCACGCCAATCATCGGGGTGGGGAGGCGCTCGGTCGCGCGGTTCAGATTGGCAACGAGTTTCAGTTCGGGCCGCTCGACGAGTCGAACCTGCTGCGAGCGTTGAAGGCGCTGAATGGAAGCGACCCGCTCGATGATGGCCCCGCTGACGATGGGGCTGCCGCGCAGGCCCTCGAGCGTGGCGCCGCTGAGGCCGTCGCCTTTCTGAAAGGGCAGGGCGTTCTCATCGTCGAGTTGCTGCCGTACTCGTTGTTGATGGGTGTGCTCGTCGCGTTCTTCGGCAGCCACGCGTCGGTGTTGCCGCGGAATCGGCAGCTGCTCGGGTTCTGGTTCTGGCGCGCGACGTTCAGCTTCAGAATGGGAGGCGACTTCTCGGTGATTCGTCGGCTCTATCGCCTGGCGACGATGAGGGATGAGTCTGCTGCCGTTCAAGCGCTGCTTGACGATGCCGGAGGCGAACAGCGGTTCCCTCCGTTCGACCCCCCACCGAGCCTCAGAAGCGCCGAGGGCAAGGTCGTCGCCCTGCTTCTCCTCGAAGCGGCGCCCCGCAACCTTCTGACGGGCGACCTGATTCCCCTCGCAGACCTCTTGTGGGCACAGAAGCTGAAGGCGTTTCGCCAGCTCCCTCTGTCTTCTTCGCGCGGGTTGTTCACGGCCATCGTCCATCCTGCCTTGTCCCGGGCCAACCTCCTCGCTGCGCTCCAGCGCGCTTCAGCCGAGACGTTGTGGTCACACCGCCTGCTCAGTCCCTTCCTCGACGCCGAGGTCTCGACGGAATGGCGCATCGATCGCCTTCACAGTGGCCTGCAGGAATTCATGGATGCGAAGGCCGGTGACTCGGACTCGCTCCGGCCGCCCTTGAGCGCGCTCGCCGACGAGGACGCGGCGTGAGCCTCTCGACCAACACCCTGCGCGTCTCGCTGGGCCCGACCGAGGTCGGCTTCCTCGAGCTCGACTCCACCGGCATCGAGCTCATTCGTTTCACGACGACCGAGGCGTACCGAGCGCTCCGCTCGAGACCGGTGCTCAGCCAGGCGCTGGAAGACGACCTCTCCCAGACGTGGACCTCGCGCGTCCGCGCTCCGGCCTTCTTCAGCAACCTGCTGCCCGAGGGCGTCTTGAGAGAGCTGCTCGCCCAACGCGCGGGCGTGAACCCCGCTCGAGAGTTCTTCGTGCTCGCCGAGCTTGGAGAAGACTTGCCCGGCAACGTCGTCGTCCGCCCGGTCGGCGCGCTCGACCGCAGCGGCGACCTCGACGACGAGCTGCCCGCGACCGCGGTGTCGCCGGACGAGGCGCTCCGGTTCTCGGTGGCTGGCCTGCAGCTGAAGTTCTCGGTGAACGCGCGGGGCGCTGGCTGGGTGCTCCCAGTGCGCGGCGCCGGCGGCCGGTGGCTCGCGAAGCTCCCCAGTCAGCGGTTCCCGCTCGTGCCCCGCAACGAGTACTGGATGATGCGCTTCGCGCGCGCGGTCGGGCTGGCTGTTCCCGATGTTCAGTTGGCCCCGGTCGAGAGTGTCGAGGGCCTCTCGCCGGTGCTGGCGCCTGTGGCGGTGAGCCGAGAGCCCATGGCGCTGTTGGTTCGCCGCTTCGACCGAACTGAGGCCGCCGAGCGCATTCACACCGAGGACTTCCTTCAGGTGCTCAACAAGCACCCGGGCGACAAGGTCAAATACAACGCCGCCAGCGCAGAGTGGGTCGGTCGGCTCGTGCTTGCCCTTGCGCCAGACCGAATCGACGAAGTGGTGAACAGGTTCGTCTTCAACGTCATCATCGGCAACGGCGACGCTCACCTGAAGAACTGGATGCTCCGGTATGAGGACGGCATCAGGGCCAGCCTGTCGCCGGCGTTCGATCTCGTCTCGACCATTCAGTACGCAGACACCGACCAACACGAGTACGCGCTGAAGCTGGGCAAGTCGAAGCGCTACGTCGACTTCAGTGTCGAGCGGCTGGCGGCGTTCGCAGCGAAGCTCTCGGTCCCGAGCTTGAGTCGGGCGCCGGCGGCTGACGAACTCGTCAAGAAGGCCCTGGCCTTCGCAGAGGGGGCGCTCGCCGCGTGGCCTGGCTTTGCGAAGGAGCACGACGTCGACAGCCGGTTCGCGGCGACCCTGCGGCAACACTGGCAGCGCGTTCCGCTCTTGAGGCCCTTCGTCGGCGCGCCGTGACGCTCACGGCTTCGGCGCCGGCGGCCGCCACCCCGACCTCGAGCTCGGCGAGCGACGTTCTTGAGCACCTTGCCCACCGCTCCGGGAGGGGGTGGGTGCCGTGGCCGCGAGTAGCCCGGGGCATATCGAGCTGGAGCGTGCCGTGGATTCAATCTGGGCCGGCCGCCGCCACCGCGAAGACTACGGCGA
>JACSRE010000305.1 GCA_014879945.1 Myxococcus sp. | reverse complement strand
GTAGACCTTTTGCAGCTGCTCGAACGAGACGGCGGTGTACCGCTGGGTCGTCGACAGGCTGGCGTGGCCGAGCAGCTCCTGAATCGAGCGCACGTCGGCGCCCGAGGCGAGCAGGTGCGTGGCGAAGGAGTGCCGCAGCGCGTGCGGGGACAGATCGCGGGTGATGCCCAGGCGCTGCACGTAGCGGTCGAGGTTGTTCTGCATGCTGCGCGTGGTGAGGCGCCCGCCCCGGAAGTTGAGGAACAGCGCAGCCGGGTCCTGGCGCGGCCGCGGGGTCGCCAGCAGCTCCTCGCGCCGGCCGAGCCACGCGGTGACGGCGTCGACGGCGCCCTCGTTGAGCGGCACCAGGCGCTCCTTGTTGCCCTTGCCCAACACGCGCACCATGCGCGCGCGCAGATCGACGTCCTGCAACGAGAGCCCGCACAGCTCGCTGACGCGGAGCCCAGCGCCATAGAGCACCTCGAGCATCGCGCGATCGCGGAGCTCCAGCAGCTTGCCGGCGTCGGGGGCCTCCATCAGCGCGAAGGCCTCGTCGATGGGCACCGCGCGGGGCAGCTTCTGCGGGAGCTTCGGCGTCTTCACCCGACGCGCGGGGCTGACCTCGAGCACCTTCCGGCGCACCAGGTACTTGTAGAACGACTTGATCGCCGCGAGCCGCCGCGCGCGGGTCGAGGCCGCCTTGTCGATGGCCAGCTGCCCGAGGAAGCCGCGCAGGTGCAGGTGGGTGACCTTCAACAGGCCGATCGCCTGAGGCGCCAGGTAGGCCTCGAAGGCGGCGAGGTCTTGCGCGTACGCCCTGAGCGTGTGCTTCGAGGCAGCGCGCGCCACCTCGAGGTGCTTCAAGAACTCGGCGACGTGGGCGTCCACTCTGCCCAGCCTACCGCCGGCCGCAGCCGCGCGCAGGTTTCAGGGCAACCCCGACCCGACGTAGACGCCCGCGGTGCCCTTCTCGGCCACCACCCAGGCCAGCCGCGAGCCGTCCTTCGACAGGAAGTGCACCGGCTGGGTCACGTACTGGTCGAGCACCTTCGTCTCGCCGGTCCTGAGGTTGGTGAGCGAGAGGTCGAACAGCTCGTCTCGCATGTGCGGCGTGGTGGTGAGCGCGCGCGAGCCGTCGTCCGACAGCTTGAAGTTGAAGGTGCCGCCCGCCACCTTCTGCGCCTTCTCGGTGCCCGCCTTCGCGACGTCTTGCGCCAGCAGATCGCAGCTGCGCCCCTCGCGGGTGCAGTTGGCGCGGAAGTAGAGCCGCGAGCCGTCTGGCGCGAAGACGTAGTCGTAGAGCCACTCCTGGAGCTTCAGCGGCGGCTCGCCGGCCTTCAGCAGGAAGAGGTGGCGCGAGTACTCCGGCTGCTCGATGCGCGCGGTGTAGGCCAGCGTGGTGCCGTCGGGCGAGAGCTCGTAGTTGGGCGAGCGCTTCTGGATCACCCGGGGGGCGCCGTCGGGCAAGGGCACGATGGTGAGATCGCCCACCTTCTCGTCGTAGGTGCCGCCCAGCAGCGCGAGCACCTGGTAGTTCTCGCGGAAGATGAGCTGCTGCGAGTCTCGGCTGAACTCGAACTCGCGCACCTTCTGCCCCACCTTGCGGCCCTCGACCTGCCCGGTGCGCCCGACCCACAGCTGGCCGATCTGCATGTCGTTGGCGTTGGTGGCGTTGCGATCGACCTGCATGCGCGCGACGTACTGGCTGTCGCGGCTGATGGCGAAGCGCATCACGTCGTCGCCGATCTTCACCGGCTTGAGGCTCGCGGCGTCACCCACGAAGAGCTCGAAGCCGAACTGCCTGGGGTTGCTGCGCGCCATGGCGATCACCCACTTCGAGTCTTCGGAGACGACGTACTCGCCCACCGCGTCGACGAAGCGCCGGGGCGTCGGCTTCTCGGCCGCCAGCTCGACCTGGTACACGCCGCCCCCCGCCGCCGACTTGCGCCGGAAGTAGAGGTGCTTGCCGTTGGGGGCGTACTCGACGGTGGCGACCTCGCCCGCGAGCTGCCGAAAGGGCCCCGCTGGGAGCGGCCCCTCGAACAGCACGCCGTCGTCGACGTACGCCAGCCGCGCGCCGTCGGCGCTGGGCTTCATGTACGTGACGTGGGGCGCCAGGCGCTGGCGCTCCTTCGAGAGGTCGGTCAGATCCTGCAGCAGCAGCTCGCCCGACTGCTGCGATGGATCGTACGCGCCGAGCACCATCAGGTACTTCCCGTCGCTGGTGAAGAGCTGACCGCCCGGCACGTTGACCGCGCCGTTGGCGACCTTGATGGGCGCGCCTTCGCCGGTCGGCACCACCCACAGCGAGCCCACCCGCATGGTGGGCGGAACGCCGTCGAGCCTGGGCTTCTCGCCGTCGCGCATCACGGTGACGACGCGGCCGTCGGGCGACGCGCGCAGCTCGGCCACCGGGCCCTCGAGCTTTCGAACGCCGAGCGAGGCCTGGCGAACCGGCTTCTCGATGGCCTGCCGAATCGTCGGCGTGCCCTGCGGCCGCGAGGCGCCCTTCTTCTGATCGCAGCCGCACAGCGTCACGGCGGCCAGCAGCAGCACTTTCAGCGTCGAGGTCGTCATGGGCAGCTCCCGGGTCGGCATCATGGGGGTTGAACCACACCTTGCTGGCACGGCAAACCGCGCCGCAACTGACACCAGGCCGTGCGCGCAGGTTCAGCCTGACGGGCCCGCTGAAGCGACGGCCGGCCGCGCGCGCGGAGGTGCTGACGGCCTGTCAGTGAGAAGGACGTGCGCCACCCGCCGGCCGCGCGCGCGGAGGTGCTGACAGCCTGTCCGTGAGAAGGACGTGCGCCACCTGCCGGCCGCGCGCGCGGAGCTGCTCCGCACAAGCGCGGCCGAGCCGCGGCCCCGAGCCCAGCTGGGCTCCAGGAGCCGAGCGCGTCGCGGTCTAGGGCACCGGCGCGACTGGCTCGGCCGCCACCGCGTGCTGAGGGGGCGGCGAGCACAGGGCGGGCGCCGGCAACACCGGGTGCGGGGCCGAGGGCGCCCAGACGTCGAAGTCGGCGCGGCTCCGCGACGCGTAGGCCTGCCGCTTCTCGGGCTTCTTCATGCGGCCCTCGACGGGTGGGAACAGCGCGTAGACGACGTTGGTGGGCTGGTACGGGGCGCCCGGCGGGTGGGCCTCGCCCGTGACGTGCCGGTAGAGCGCGCCGAGGGCGGTGGTGCCGGGCGGCGGCGCGAACGTCGTCTGGGTGCGGCGCGCGTGCACGGCCAGGGCGGTGAGGTAGCCGCAGGCGGTCGACTCGACGTAGCCCTCGACGCCGGTGATCTGCCCCGCGAAGAACAACCTCGGCTCGGCCTTGAGCGAGAGATCGGGCGCGAGCAGCCGGGGGCTGTCGAGGAAGGTGTTGCGGTGGATCTGCCCCATGCGCACCCACTCGGCGTTCTGCAGGCCAGGGAGCGTTCCGAAGATGCGCTTCTGCTCCGGCCACGTCAGGCGCGTCTGAAAGCCGACGAGGTTCCAGGCAGTGCCGGCGCGATCCTCCATGCGCAGCTGCACCACCGCGTAGGGCCAGCGGCCGGTGCGGGGGTCGGTGAGGCCGACCGGCTTCATGGGCCCGAACGCGAGCACCCGCTCACCACGGGCCGCCATCACCTCGACGGGCAGACACCCCTCGAAGTACTTCGGCTCTTCGAAGGCGTGCGGGGTCACCTTCTGCCCCTCGCACAGCGCCTTCACGAAGCGCTGGTACTCCTCCTTGTCGAGCGGGAGGTTCAGGTAGTCGGCGCCGTCACCCTTGTCGTAGCGGCTGGCGCGGAAGGCCACCGTCAGGTCGATCGAGTCGCCGGCCACGATGGGGGCGATGGCGTCGTAGAAATAGAGCTTCTCGCCGGTGAAGCGGGCCAGCGCGGCGGTCAGCGCGTCAGAGGTGAGCGGCCCGGTGGCGAAGACGACGTCACCCTCGGGGATCTCGGTCACTTCCCCGGGCACCACGGTGATCCGCCCGCTCGCGGAGAGCCTGCGAGTGACCTCGGCCGAGAAGCCCTCGCGCTCCACGGCCAGGGCGTCGCCCGCGGGCACACGGTGGGCGTCGGCGGCGGCGAGAATGACGCTCCCCACCCGCCTCAGCTCGGCGTGCAGCATGCCGATGGCGCTCTCGGGGTTGTCCGAGCGCATGGAGTTCGAACACACCAGCTCGGCGAAGGCGTTGCTCTGGTGGGCAGGCGAGCGCTTGTGGGGCTTCTGCTCGCGGAGGGTGACCCGGTGCCCGAGCCGCGCCAGCTGGTAGGCGCACTCGCTGCCGGCCAGCCCGGCGCCGATGACGGTGATGGGAGAGTCGTTCGTCATGGCCAGCTCCGGGGTGCGAGTCGACCGGGCTGTAGACGAAGTCTGCGCGCGAGAGAAGCCAGCCACTCGACCGATCGGGCGTACCTACGCCCGACGGCTCAGTCGTCGGCCTTCGAGATCACCACGAAGCGGAAGTTCTCGAGCTCGTTCTGGCCGGCCGTATAGAGCACCGAGCTGAGCACCTCGTACGGAATGCGCCGGTCTCCGATGATCGAGACCTCGTGCATGAAGGGGGCGCTGGGGTTGCGCTCGGCGATGTACTTGAGCTTCTCGACTTCTTTCTTGAGCGCCGCGTCAACCGGCAGGATCAGCTTGCCCTGCATCTCGCCCGCGTTGGGCTGCATGTTCTTCTCGAGCGTCGCCTTCACCTTGTCGCCCACCAGGATGTGCCGGGGCGTGACGGTGATGGCGATGGTGTCTTTGGGCGTCAGCCGCGTCGTCGACAGCGGAGGGCGAATGTCTTCAGACGCCGTCATCGTCACCGACGACGCGGTGTACGACTTGATGAGGAACACGAGGATGATGGTCATGATGTCCATCATCGCGGTGATGTTGAGTTCCTTGATCTCGCCTTCGGCCTCGCGCTCCTTGCGCTTCTTCCGGGCCATGGCCTTGCGGAAGCGGTTGCGCGCGATGTCGTCTTCGGTGAGCTCGTTGGCGGGGTTCGCGGCGGCAGCCATCGTGGTGTCCTCTAGAAGCTCGCCAGCGTGACGTCGGGGAAGAGCAGCTTGCGATCAGAGGTCTCTCGAGTGGAGTCCATCGTCTCGACCAGCACCTCGTACTGGGTGTCGGCCTCGGCGGCGATGATGACCTTGGTCTCTTCCTGGAACGAGGCCTTGATCTCTTTCATCTTGGCGTTGAGGGTCGCGTAGTCGTAGCTCCCATCGGCCTTCTTCGCGACCGTCGGCGGCGCGCCCTCGGCAGCCCCGCCCGTCTGCTCGATGCCCGGCAGCACGCCACCGGTGGCGGCGACGTAGAAGCCGTTCTTGGCGATGGCCACCGTCAGCAGCAGGGGCGGCTTCTCATCGGGGTTCGACCCACCGCCACCACCGCCGTACGACGGCGCGCTCACGTTCAAGATCCCGAACGTCGCCAGCCCCGACATCGACAGGAGCATGAAGATGATCAGGTTCATCAGGATGTCGAGGTACGGGACGATGTTGAGCTCGCCCGCTTCCTCTTCTTCCTTCTGCTTCAGCTTTCGCTTGGAGACGTGAAACGCCATGGTCGTACCCCTGACATCAAGCAGCCCCTCAGGTTCCCGGGAGCCACCCGATCGAGTGGGCCGTCGTCAGGAAGCCTTTTCGAAGTCCATCGCGCTCGTCTCGCCGGCGGCGCGACGGGCCAGCAGGTTCTCGAGCTTCATCGCGTTGAGCTCCACGACCTCGATCATGCGGCGCGCGTAGGCGGTGAGGAAGAGGTGGGCGATGATGCAGGTCACGGCGATGCCGAGACCGAAGGCCGTGTTGTTCATTGCTTCCGAGATGCCCTTCGAGAGCAGCGCCTGCTTCTGGTCGGCGGGCACGTTGCCGAGCGACTTGAAGGTGCCGATGAGGCCGATGATGGTGCCGATCAGGCCGAAGAGGGTCGCGATGTTCGCCAGCGACCACAGCCACTGAATGCGGGCCGAGATGTGCGGGGTCTGCTCGAGGATCGACTCCTCGATGGCCTTGGCGACCTCGACCTCGCCGCGGTTGGCGCGCGTGAGCCCCGCGCGCACCACCTTGGCCAGCGGCGCGTTGGGCGCGGCGCCGCAGAGCTTGACCGCGCGGTCCGGGTTGCCGGTCAGCACGAGCTTGGTGATCTGCTCCATGAAGGGGCCCGCGTTCAGGTTGTACCTGAACATCAGGGTGACGATGCGCTCGAGCGTCACCGCGACGGCGCAGGCCAACCAGAAGATGTTCACGAACATGAACGTGCCGCCTTCTTTGAAGAAGGCGACGAGAGAATCCTTGAAGGAACCTTCAGCGGCGTGGGCTGGCTCGGCGGTCAGCACCACATCGATCAGGTGCTGCACCATCATGCTGGCGGACATGGAAGTGTCGATTTCCTTTCAACCCGACGTCGAAGAACAGCCCAGACTTCTAGTTGGCACCCCGAGGGCCGTCAACAAAGGAACGGCGCATGGTCACTCGCGTTTTTCGTAGCGTCGGCCGCTGCGGCCTGCCAGCCAACCTGCGAGCTCGAGCTCCATCAGGGCCGCGGCGATGGCGCCGGACGATTTCTGTGGCGAAGCGCCGACCGCCTGCTCCATGTCGAAGAGCCCCTGCGGGAGCGCCGCGAAGATCTCGCGCGCCTCGTCGCTGACCAGGCCCCGCTCCTCTGACACGGGAGCTGCGGAGGGCGCCATCTGCACCAGGCCCTGCGCGCGGAGCACGTCGTTCACGTCGAAGCACGGGCGCGCGCCATCGCGCAGCAACGCCTGGCACAGCTCCGCGCCGCGCTCGAGCGGGCTGGCGGGCACGGCGAGCAGCGGGCGCTGTTGCGTGCGCGCGGCGTGCGCGGTGTGGCGGGCCCCCGAGTCGGCGGCGCCGCGCACGACGACCACCACGTCGGCGCTCCCCGAGATGAGGCGGTTGCGTTGAACGAACAGCCCCTCTTTGGCGCGCACCGACGGCGGGTACTCCGAGAAGACCGAGCCGCCGACGCGCAGCAGCCGGGTGACGATGCTCCTGGGCGCGGCGTCGATGACGTCGAGCCCGCTGGCGACGAAGGCCCAGGTGATGCCTCGGCCGGTCAGCGCGCCGTGGTGCGCGGCGGTGTCGATGCCCTCGGCGGCGCCGCTGGTCACCACCAGCCCCTGCCCTGCGCAGGCCGAGGCGAGCTGCGCCGTCCACGCGAGCCATTCGCGCTGGGGCCGCCGGGTGCCGACGACGGCGACCCGGCCCCGTGTCTGCGCGACGGCCCCCGGCCCGCGGAAGAAGAGCAGCGGTGGCGCGTTGCGCACGCCCGCCAGCCGCGACGGGTACTCGGGGTCACCCTGAAAGCAGACCCGCTGGTGATCGAGGCGGAGGGCCTTCTCGACGCGCTCGCACTGCGCCTCGAGAGAGCCCCAGGCCACGAGCGCCTCACGCGCGTCGTCCTTGAGGCCGAGGAGCCCGGCCAGCTCTGACAAGCGCAGCGTGAACCAGTCAGCCCGCGGCGCCAGGCCCTCGAGCAGCCCAAGCGCCTTCGCGCCCACGCCCGGGAGCGTCCACACGGCCAGCACCGCCCGCCGCTCGAGTTCGGTCATGGTGCCTGCATACCCGCCGGGGCTGACACGGCTCGCAGGGGGGCGCGAGCGCGCTTCAGCCGACGTCGCGACGCCGCGCCGCGCTCACCGTCATCGTGAAGGGGCCGCCCGCGTCACCGAAATCGGCTCCCAGCACCCCGCCGATCGCGCCCCGCCGTCGGGCGACCGGCTTCGGCGCCGTGAGGCCGAGCAGGAGCCCCAGAGAGCGCGCTTGACCGCCGAGGCAGGCGCGGGCATTGGCCGAGCGGTCGTCACTCCCGCTGTCCCCATGGAGATCGCCATGATGCTGCGCCACCTCGCGCTGTCGATTGTCGTGTTCGCCGCGCCGGCCCTCGCCGACGAAGGCATGTGGACGTTCAACAACTTCCCCTCGGCGCAGGTGAAGAAGAAGTACGGCTTCGAGCCGACGAAGGAGTGGCTCGACCAGGTGCGGTTGGCGTCGGTGCGCATCGCGGGCGGCTGCTCGGCGTCGCTGGTCTCGGCCGACGGCCTGGTGATGACGAACCACCACTGCGCGCGCACCTGCATCGAGAACCTCTCGGGGCTCCAGAAGAAGGACTTCAACAAAGAGGGCTTCTTCGCCAGGACCATGGCCGACGAGCCGAAGTGCCCGGCGATGGAGATGAACCAGCTCGTCGAGATCACCGACGTCACCAAGCGGCTCCAGGACGCGACGAAGGCCGTGGCCGGCGACAAGTTCGCCGAGGCGCAGAAGACCGAGATCGCCAAGATCGAGAAGGAGTGCGCGACCGGCGACGAGTTCCGCTGCGACGTGGTCACGCTGTACCGGGGCGGCCGGTACGATCTCTACAAGTACCGCCGCTTCCAGGACGTGCGGCTGGTGATGGCGCCCGAAGACGCGATCGCCTTCTTCGGCGGCGACCCCGACAACTTCATGTTCCCCCGGTACGACCTCGACATGACGTTCGTGCGCATCTACGGCGCCGACGGCAAGCCGCTGAAGAACGACACCTTCTTCAAGTGGTCGGCGGCGGGCGCGAAGGAAGGCGAGCTCACCTTCGTCTCGGGCAACCCCGGCGGCACCTCACGCACCCTCACGGTAGCGCAGCTCGAGGACGACCGCGACTATCGCCTGCCCCAGCGCCTGTTCCGCCTGAGCGAGCTTCGCGGCCTCATCAGCGAGTACCAGAACCGCGGGCCCGAGCAGAAGCGCCACTCGAACGACACGCTGTTCGGCGTCGAGAACGCGTTCAAGGCGCTCAAGGGCCGTCACGGCGCGCTCGCCGACGCGGCGTTCTACGGAAAGCTCAAGGCCAACGAAGAGGACTTCAAGAAGAAGGTGAACGCGAACCCGAAGCTGAAGAAGGAGTTCGGCAAGGTGTGGGACGAGATCGCCGCCCTGACGAAAAAGAACGCCGCCATGCGCAAGGAGTACGGCGCGCTCGAGGGCGGCCCCTACTCCGATCTGTTCTCGAAGGCGCGCACGCTGGTGCGCTACGCCGCCGAGTCGGGCAAGCCCAACGGCGAGCGCCTCAAGGAGTTCACCGACTCGCGCCTGCCGCAGCTGAAGGCGCAGATGCTCTCGAACGCGCCGGTCTACAAAGAGCTCGAGATCGCGAAGCTGACCTGGTCGCTCACCAAGATCCGCGAAGACCTGAGCCCCGATCACCCGATCGTGAAGAAGATGCTCGGCGTGAGGTCGCCGGCCGAGGTGGCGAAGGCGTTGATCACCGGCACGAAGCTCGACGAGCTGGTGGCCACCGCGAAGGACAAGGCCGGCAAGCCGGTGGCTGACACCACCTCGCGCACCGCGCTCTTCAACGGCGGCCAGGCGGCCATCGACGCCTCGAAGGACCCGATGATCGAGTTCGCCCGCAGCTTCGACGCCGAGGCCCGCGCCATTCGCACCAGGTGGGAGAACGAGGTCGACGGCCCGCTCAAGAAGCAGCAAGAGGCGCTCGCCAAGGCCCGCTTCGCCGTCTACGGCCAGAGCATCTACCCCGACGCGACCTTCACGCTGCGCCTCTCGTTCGGCTCGGTGAAGGGCTACCAGGAAGACGGCCGCGAGGTGAAGCCGATCACCGTGCTGGGCGGCGCCTTCGAGCGCCACACCGGCGCCGAGCCGTTCGCGCTCCCGAAGTCGTGGCTCGACGCCCGGGCGAAGCTCAACCTCGACACGCCCTTCAACCTCGCCACCACCAACGACATCATCGGCGGCAACTCGGGCTCTCCGCTGGTGAACAAGGAGCGGGAGGTCGTCGGGCTGATCTTCGACGGCAACATCCAGTCGCTCGGCGGCGACTACGGCTTCGACGAGACGCAGAACCGCGCCGTGGCGGTGCACTCGGCGGCCATCCTCGAGGCGCTCGAGAAGGTCTACGGCGCGCAGCGCATCGTCGACGAGCTGAAGGGCACGCCTGCCGGCGCGCCGGCGGCCGGACAGAAGTAGTCGCCACCGTCACGCTGACCCACGCGCCGCCACGGTCACCGCAGCAGGTGGCCGTGGCGGTGTCGTCTTCAGCAGCTCGAGGGCCAGCGCACGGGCGCCAGCCGGGGGAAGCGCTTCACCAGGGCCTTGAGCCTGGCGAGGGCGTCGCGGGTCACCGGGAAGTCGCTCGACACGTCGAGCCGCGACAGCCCCTCGGCCGGCAGCGACTCGAGCATCAGCGCCGCGTCGTGCCGCACCGGCTCGGTCAGCGGCGCGTGAAGCAGCAGGTGCAGCGTGCGCCACCGGTCAGTCGGCTTGAGCCGCAGCTCGAGCTGGCGCCCCCGCAGCACGAGGGTGTCGGGCACCTCGTCGAGCAGCACCAGGCGATCTCGCAGCGCCCCGAGGTCGATCGCGACGCGGCTGAGCCCGAGCTCCACCGTGCGCAGGCGCGCGAACGAGGGCGCCGTCCACAGCCACTCGAGGCCTTCGAGGTCGAACCGCGCCATCGCGATCGACAGCTGCCTCAGCGCGGGCAGCGCGCGCGCGGACCGCAAGGCGTCGAGCTCGTGCGTCGTCCACGGCTCGGCGCTCCGCTGGCCCTCGACGCCGACCGACTGAAACGGCAGCGGCCGGGCATGGGTGAAGACGGGCACCACGGCGGCTCGCGGCAGGCCGGTCACCTCGCGCAGCGACGCGACGTGGGGCCCCAGCAGCTCGAGCGGCACTTCGCCGTCGCGGTTCTGGAGCTCGAGCCTCCGCAGCGTCGCCAGCGAGGGCTCGTCGACGAGCGTGCCCGTCAGGGTGGCGCGGCACTCCACCAGGAACCCGTCTTCCCAGACCTGCCCCCGGGGCGAGACGACGCCCGCCAGCGGCCCGAGGAAGTCGGTGAGGTGCCGCGCCAGCAGGCGCTCGAGCTTGAGCTGCGCCTTCCGGGAGCGCCTGTGCTGGAGCTGGAGGGCGATCAGCTCTCCGCGCGGGTCGCCGGCCTCGAGGAGCACGTCGGCGAGCACCTGCCGGGCGCCCGCGTCGCCCGGGTTCGCGTAGACGGCTCTGAAGCAGTCGGCGGCCTCCATCGCGGCCCGTCCTAGAGCGCCGAACAGGTTAGGTCACGCCGCGCGAAGCTGTCGCCCCTCGCGCTGCTGACGGGCGATG
>JACSRE010000054.1 GCA_014879945.1 Myxococcus sp. | reverse complement strand
TGCTCGGGAGCGTCTACACCCGCGACGGAGTGCTGGTCGCGAGCACGGCCCAGGAGGGCCTCACCCGCATGCGCACCGTCACTTCGCCGGCTCGGCATCCGAGAGCGTCGACACGTCGCCGAGGGGCTCTTCGGTCAGCACCAACCTAAGCCCGGCCTGCGATTTCCGCAGCGCCTGGGCGCACGCCTCGTTCGCCTGATCGCCGTCCGGGGTGCTCGCGCCACCCTTCACGACCATGGCGACCCGGTGCACCGCCGAAGAGGACCTGTTGGCGCCGGCCAATGCCCGTACCCTCAATCGATACGAGGTCCCCGCCGCCCGACGGGCCGGAGGTTCGAGGGAGTCACTCGAATCCTCGTCGGGACCGACATGCCCGGCGCAAAGGGCTCTCAGCGAGCGGACGGGGACGGAGCGCGGCGGGTATGGTCGCAGAGGAGGGAGAGTCGATGGGCTATTCAGTCTTCTTCGAGGGGCGCTTCGTCATCGAACCGAGCCTGACGCCCGAGCAACTCAATACGCTTACCGTCTTTGCTCGTACCGGGAGGACGCCTCGCGCGCCGTCTGGAGCGGCTCCGCCTCAGCTCGCCGGTGAAACCTTCGTCATGCACGTCGAGCAGGCTGCGCATGACGACAGCGCTGCGCCTGCTGAGCTCAACGAGCGAGTCGAGGGCCAACCGAGCCGCTTCTGCTGCTGGAGGCCCACACCCGACGGTCGCGCCCTCGAGTGGGATGGATGCGAGAAGTTCAGCGCGTACGAGGCGTGGGCGAACTTCCTCGTCGAGACGTTCCTGGCTCCCTGGGGTCGTCGTCTCGACGGTCGGGTGTCGTGGCAAGGTGAGGATGGCGCAACCGGGGTGCTCGTCGCTGCGAACTCGGTCGTAACCGACGAGCCGGACGCTCCCGATACCGGCGTCGACGACGACGTCCGTGCTCTGCTCGTCGCTGTTCGCGGAACCGATGCCCAAATGCGTGCGATGGCTGTTCACGACCTGACCTGCGCGGCTGACGCAAGCGAAGACCTCCAGCGTGAGACGGTCACCGCGCTGTGTGAGGCGCTGAAAGACGCAGAACTGTCGAAGCGGGCACTCGAGTCGCTTGGCGAACTCGGCGAGACCGCAGCCAAAGCCGTCCCAGCGGTGATGCCTCTGCTCGAGCACCCCGACCCGCAGGTTCGCTACTGGGCAACTTTTGCGATCGGGAGAATGGGGACAGCGGCACAGGCCGCAATCCCTCTTCTTCGGAAGCTCACGACCGACGCCGACTACGGACCGCGCCACGGCGCGATCGACGCTCTGAAGCGAATCGAGGCGGAGACGTCAGGCGATTAGTTGCCCGGTCAGCTCAGCCATGCTGCCAGCCGTTGAAGCAGCCGCTGGCCCACGCCAGTCCGGAACTTCTCGAACGCTGGCCGCAGGAAGGGCCGCCGCGGGACCTGAGTAACGACGACGCCACGTCCGCTGCGTGCGCTCCGAGGTGTTCCAGCTCGCTTGAGCAGCACCGCGAGGTACCGCCGCATCTTCGGCGTGATGGGGATGATCACTGGCGGCCCGCCAAACTCCTGGATCTGCGCGATGTCGACGAGTGACTCACTCCATGCTGCGGGTCGAGGGTCACTGAAGTGGAAGACGAGGTCCAGGCTCGACTGAGGCGTGTTCCCGGCGGATGTCATGCGGAGCGCCTCGATCGTCTGCGGCTCGACCTGGCACGGCACGCGAACGAATGGGTGTTCGCGTCGGTAGGGCTCTCCAGCGCAATCACCATCGGCGTCGAGCAGTGCCGGCCGGGCTGGTGCTCGGGAGCGTCTACACCCGCGACGGAGTGCTGGTCGCGAGCACGGCCCAGGAGGGCCT
>JACSRE010000177.1 GCA_014879945.1 Myxococcus sp. | reverse complement strand
GGTGGTCGGCTACTCAGCGCGAGGCTACGCGCAGCTCGAAGACCCACTCGACGCGAGCCGCTGCTCCTTGCCCGCAGCGCTCCGCCGTCAGGCGCGACGAGAGGGAAGGCCGGTCGCACAGCTGACCTACAGCCTCTTTCTGGCTGCCATGCTCTGAGCCGACGAACGCCAGCGGCGCTACGAACTTTCTGCGAGGCTGGCGCGCCCGCCCCGCAGCGCACGACCGCGACATGGGCCCGCCGCTCAAAGAACGCGCGCTTGCTGGTGGGTACACTTCGTGGAGTCGCCCGGGTCCCCCTTCGACAAGGAGCGTTCATTGCGCCTCTTCTCCCGCTTCGGTGCGTTGGCTTCGGTGGCGTTGATCAGCGGGTGCAACTGCGGCGTGGTGCCCATCGACGACTCCGACGCAGGGGTCGGTGGGGGAACCACAGCGACGGGCGGAGGGAGCGCTGCCGGTGGGACTTCCGGAGGCGGGAGCTCGGCGGGTGGCGCTGCAGCAGGTGGTGACGCTGGCGCGAGCGCAGGGGGAGGCGACGCAGGTGGTTCTGCGGCCGGTGGTTCTGCGGCCGGTGGTTCTGCGGCCGGTGGCTCCGCGGCCGGTGGCTCCGCAGCCGGCGGGAGTGCGGCCGGTGGCTCTGCGGCCGGTGGCTCTGCGGCCGGTGGCTCCGCGGCCGGTGGCTCCGCAGCCGGCGGGAGTGCGGCCGGTGGCTCCGCGGCCGGTGGGAGTGCGGCCGGTGGCTCCGCGGCCGGTGGTTCTGCGGCTGGTGGCTCCGCGGCCGGTGGTTCTGCGGCAGGCGGGAGCGCCGGCGGCATGCCGATGCTCGACGCGTACGTCTGCGGCAACTGCCCGGGCGCGAGCGACAGCAACCCCGGCACGCAGCAGAGCCCGGTGGCGACCATCGGCCGGGGCATCCTCAACGCCGTCGCGTCCAACCTGCCGACGGTCTTCATCGCGACCAGCTTCGGCGGCGTCGCGCACACCTACAGCGAAGACGTGACCCTCGCCCAGGGGCGCTCCCTTCAGGGCCGGTGGGCCGTCACGTCCTCTGCGGGTGGGCTGGCGTGGGCGCGCACCGCGGGGCGCTCGACCCTTCAAAACACCCAGGCCATCGGCCTCAAGGCGCCCATCGGCCTCACCAGCGCCACTGTCGTCGAGGGCCTGCTGGTGCGACAGGCCGCCACTGGCGGCTCGCGGGTGGTGGGCGTCTCGGTGAACTCGGCGTCACCGTTGCTGCGTGACGTCGCCGTCTCTGGGCCGACCACGCCCGGCGGCGCGCCCACCGAGTCCATCGGCATCGACGTGCAAGCGGGCTTCGCGGGTCCCGCGGTGCTGCGGCTCGAGTCAACCAACACCGCGCGCAACGCCATCTCCCCTCAGGGCGCGACTGGCACCAGCACCGGCCTGCGCGTGAGCAACGGGAGCGCGCAGGTGACGTTCACCGACTTCGTCGGCGGCGCGGCGGGCACCGACTCGCAGGGCGCGCGGCTGCTCGACGGCGCGTCCTCCACCTTTCAGGACAGCACCTTCTCGGGCGGCCTGGCCCTCAGCTGCTTCGGCTTCCTCTCACAAGGCAGCGCCAACGGCGTGCTGCTGGAGCGCGTCACCGCCACCGGGTGCCCGCGCGCGGCCTCGGCCACCTTCACCGCCCGCACTGGCTACGGCGTGGCCTTCGAGTCGTGCGGCGGCGCGTCGCCAGGCGGCGCCAGCCCCATCGTGCGAAACGCGTCGGTGAGCGGCGGCGCGGTGGGCGGCACCAACAGCCACGCCATCGGGGGCGCGGCGCTCGACGGCTGCAGCGTGCGCTTCGAGTCCACCGGCTCCTCGACGTCGAACTACTCCGGCGCGTCGGGGAGCCCCATCGGGTCCGTGCTCACGCCTGAGGCCGGCACCGCCATCGTCTGCTCCTTCCGCGACCTGCAGGGCGCCGCCGGCCAGGACTCGCGGTGCGCGGTGTCGGGCTCGGCGCTCTTCGGGAGCGCGGTCGGCACGGCCCGCTCCATCGGCCTGCACTGCGAGGGCTCGTGCGCGACGCAGGGCGCGTCATGCAACGGCTCGTGCGGCGAGGTGGTGGGCAACACCATCTCTGGGCAGACCGGCAACCCGATGTCGCACCTGGTGGTGACGCATGGCGCTCCTCAGGTGCGGCAGAACCGCATCGGCTTCGGGGGCAACGGCACCTACTGCAACGTTGGCACGACGGTGCGAGGCGTCGAGGCCGTCGGCGCGGGAGGCGCCTTCGTGAACAACCTGATTCAGGGCGGCCCGTGCACTACGGCGCTCGGGGTCGACCACGTCTTGACGCGCAGAAGCGACGGGAGTGTGCCCTCGCCGACGTTCAACTCGAACACCATCGGCGGCTCGCCGCCGTTCGCCTCGTCGGGGGCGCCCACCTCGGTGAGCGTCGGCGTCTCGCTGTCGGCGCCGCCTGGAGGGGTGGCGTCGATGCAAGGCGGCACCTGGCGCAACAACATCCTCTTCGCGGGGCCGGTCGGCGCGACGCCCTCGTCGAGGCAGGCGGCGTTCGAGGAGCGCGGCACCACCGCCGACCCGACGGCCCTCACCAACAACCTCTTCCAGGTGTTCGGAGGCCCGATGACGCCCCCCCTGTACGTCGACGAGGGCGCCACCGTCAGGTCCACGACCACCGCCATCAACACCATGATGGACACCACGGCCGCCGGCAGCGTCGCGGGAGACCCGCTCTTCATGAACCCCGCCATCGGCAACTTCGCGTTGACGGCGGCCTCGCCCGCCTCGCGCGCGGGCACCCCGACGGGCGCGCCGGCCGGCGACCTCGTCGGCACCCCGCGCCCCACGCCCGTCGGCACCAACCCCGACATCGGGTGCCTCGAGGCGGGCTTCTAGGCGCCTCAGGTGCTGGGGGGCGCGGCGACGAAGCTCGTCACGCGCTGGCCCGGCACCAGCTTCCGGGTCGCGTCGAGCTCGATGACGACCTCGAGGATCTTGGTGTCGTTGCGCTCGATGGGGTCGTCGGTGCGGATGTTCTTCCGGCCGAAGCGCCGGCCCACCTCGACCACCTTGCCGGTGAACTTCTCGGCGCCGAAGGCATCGGCGGTGACGTAGGCGGCGGCGCCGTTGGCGACTTTGGCCACGTCGCGCTCGTCGACGTCCATGCGCACGCGCAAGGTGCGGGTGTCACCCATCACCAGCAGCGGCTCGGTCGTCTGGAAGCTGTAGAGCTCGCCGGCGCGCACCTTCACCTGCAGCACCTCGCCGTCGAGGGGCGCCCGAATCGCCAGGCGCTCGAGCTGGGCCCTCGCCTGGGCGAGGCGGGCCTCGGCGCCGAGCACCCGCGCCCGCGCGAACGCGATGTCTTCACCGCGGCTCCCGGCCTCGGCGGCGCGGAGCCGGGCCTCGGTGGCCTTGAGGTTGGCGGCGTCTTGTTGGGCCTGGCGGCGGGCGCGCTCCAGCTCATCGGGCGTCGCGGCGCCCGACTTCGCGAGCTGCTCGGTGCGGCCGAAGACGCTCTGCGACAGCTCGGCGCGCGCGCGGGCGGCCTGGGCCTCGGCGCTCACCGCGTCGCGGTCTTCCACCCGCAGCCCCTTCGAGGTGCGCGACAGGGTGGCGCGCTCGGCGGCCACGTCAGCCTCGGCGGCCTGGAGCGCGGCCTGCTCGACGCTGTCGTCGAGTTGCACCAGCAGGTCGCCCTGCTTGACGACCTGCCCCTCGCTCACCAGCACCTGCTTGATGACGGCGGTCACCTGCCCGGCCACCTTCGTCTCGCGGTTGCGGGGCTCGACGACGCCGTTGCCGCCGATGAAGTCGCCCCCCTCGGGCAGCGGCGCCTTCACGTCGGCGCCGGTGGGGTTGGTCAGCTCGCGCTCGGCCTTGAGCACGTCTTTGGGCGTCGGGGCGAGCAGCGGGCCCGCGCGCGCCGAGCGCACCATCTGTGCGCCGCAGGTGCCGAGCATCAGCACGAACAGTCCGGTTCCGAGCTTCTTCAACATGGGTGGCTCCGTTCTTCGCGACCGTCAGTGGGCCTGGTCCTCGGGGACGATGCGGCCGTCCTCGAGGAAGATCTTGCGATCGGCCAGGTGATAGATGCGGCTGTCGTGGGTGACGCAGATGACGGTGTGCCCGCGCTCGGTGCACAACGCCTTGAGCAGCTGCGTCACCTGCATGCCCGACTCGGCGTCGAGGCTGGCGGTGGGCTCGTCGGCGAGGATGAGCGGTGGGCGCCCGGCGATGGCGCGCGCGACGGCCACCCGCTGGCGCTGCCCGCCTGACAGCTCCTCGGGCCGCTTCTTGAACTTGTCGCCGAGCCCCACCGAGGTGAGCACCTCGCGCGCCTCGACCAGGGCCGCGTGGTGGGAGTAGCCGCGCAGTTCGAGCGGCACCGCGACGTTCTGCTCGGCCGTCAGCGCGCTCATCAGGTTGTGGCCCTGGAAGATGAAGCCGATGTACTCGAGCCGCAGCCTCGGCAGCTCCGACTCTCTGCGCCCGTGCAGGGCCTCGCCGAAGATCGCCGCGGTGCCGGTGGTGGGCGACAGCACGCAGCCCAGAATCGACAGCAGCGTCGTCTTGCCGCTGCCCGAGGGGCCGATGAGCATCACGAACTCGCCCGCCTCGACGCGCATGTCGATGCCCTTGAGCGCCTGGAACGCGAGCGCGCCCGAGCCATACGTCTTGGTGACGTCGGAGAGTTCGATGGCCGGCGCCACGGGGGCTGGCGCGCTCATCGGAACACCATCGCCGGCTCGATGCGGATGAGCCGAACCAGCGCCAGGAGCGAGGCCGCCAGGCACACGCCAACCATGGCCACCGCGGTGATGGCGAAGGCCTCGGGCAGGAGCACCGGCGTCAGCTGTGGGTTGCGCATGCCCTCGACCATGCCGGCCACCGCGCCCAGCCCGATGATGCTGCCAAGCACCCCGTAGATGATGGCCTGGGTGAAGAGCAGCAGCGCGAGGTCGACGGTGCGCGAGCCGATGGCCTTGAGGGTGCCGAACTGGCGCATGTTGTCGATGACCGATGAGAACATCGAGAGCGCCACGGTGATCATGCCCACCAGCACGCCCATGAAGGTGGACAGCCCGAACGACAGGCCGATCTGCGTCGCGGTGATGATGTAGGTGAGGATCTCCTTCATGTACTCGTCGCGGGTCATCACCCGGGTGTCTTCGAGGGCGTCTTGCAGCCGGGCGCGCACCACCGTCGCGGGGACGCCGGGCTCGACGCCCACCATGATGAAGGTGTGCTTGTCGGGAGCGACCTTGAGGATCTCGCGGGCCAGCTCCTGCTCTGCGAAGGCGTAGGCGGGGGCGAAGGGCAACAGGCCCCAGGTGAAGCCCACCGCCTGCACCTTGTGGCCGGCCAGCTCGCGCAGGGTGCCGAGGTTGAGCCCGCCCAGCTTCTCGCGCTCCGAGTCTTCGAAGATGACGCCGTTGGGCACCAGCAGCGACCGGGTGTCGCCGCGCACGAGGTTCCACGGGCCGCCCACGAAGCGCGGCCGCCGGGTGCCCACCAGCGACACCGGCTCGCTGCCGCCCGAGGGGAGCTGGAGGGCCGCCGTCTGCACCACCAGCGGCTCCGCCCAGGCCACCCCCGCCGTGGCGCGGGCGCGGTTGAGCTGCGAGTCGGTGAGCGGCTTGCCGCCCTGGAACTGGCGCGTGCCTGGGGGCGTAATCCACACGTCGACCTGCGCGTTCTCGACGAACATGCGGTTCTTCCCCAGCAGCGCCAGGAAGGTGCCCGCCTGGAAGTTGCCGAGCAGCACCGCGAACACCACGCCGAAGAGCGTGCCCGCCAGCTTGAGGCGGTCGAAGAACATCATCCTGATGCCGATGGCCGCCATGGTGCGCACGCGGCCGAAGAAGGAGGCCTGGGTCAACACTGGCTGCGCCATCGCTGGCCGCTTCATGGGGCCCCCAGCGCGAGGCCGGCCGACAGCTTCAGCGACGCGCGCGCGCTGGCGAGGTCGAGCCGGGCGGTGATGTCGTTGACCTCGGCCGAGAAGAGGTCGCGGTCGGCTTGAATGACGTCGAGCTGGGTGGCGACGCCGGCCGCGTTGCGCTCCTTCGCGAGCGCCTGGGCCCGCCGCGCCGCGGTGACCTGCGCCCTCGAGGCCTTCACCTTGGTGAGCGCCGCCGTCACGCGCTGCCAGTCGGAGTGCAGCTGGTCGGCCGCGCTCAGCTGCGCCTTCTCGGCGTTGAGCTGCGCGGTCTGCGCCGCGGCGCTGGCCACCCGCAGCCCCTGCAGGCTACCGAGGTCGGCGCGCCACGAGAAGGTGACGCCGGCGTTCCACGAGGCCACCTGGTTCTGAAAGCCGGTCGCGTTGGTGAGCCGCTGGGTGAACTGCGCGTTGACCGAGGGGACGAGGGCGGTGGTGGCGGCGCCAGCGTTCTTCGAGGCGGTGGTGGCGTCACGGCTGGCCGCTTCGACGGCGGGGAGCGCGCCGACGCGCCCCTCGAGCTCCGCGAGGGCCGGCGGGGGCGTGAGGTCGTCGCCGGGCATGGGCGCCTCGCCTTCGGCCTCGAGGCCCGAGAGCGTGCGCAGCGTGCGGCGCGAGGTGGCCAACAGGGCCTCGGCGTCGGCCACCAACTGCCGGTTGCGCTCCACCTCGGCGCTGGCGCGCACCACCTCGAGCTCCGAGGCGACGCCGGCCGCGCGGCGCGCGCCCTGCTGCTCGAGCTGGGCCAGCGAGACCGCCAGCGACTTGCGCGCCGAGTCCACCAGCGCCTGCGCGCCAGCGAAGCCATAGAACGCGGTGACGACCTGCCGGCGCACCTGGTCACGCGAGAGCGCCTCGCGCGCGACCGCGGCCTCGGCCGCCGAAGACGACGCCGACACCTTCAACCAGCGCGACACGTCCACCAGGGGCACCTCGGCCTTGAAGGTCGCCTCGAGCTGGTCCCGCGGGATGATGGTGATGGTGGTGGCGCTGGTCTGCCCGCTGGGCAGCTCGACGATGGCCGGGAACTGGTTGCGCGTGTACCCGCCGTTGGCCGACAGCGCCGGCAACAGGCCGCCCCACTGCTGCCCGAAGGTGGCCTGGGCCGACACCGTGGCCTGCTCAGCCAGCCGGCCGTCGAGGTTGCGCTGCTCCGCCGCCTCGAGGAACGCCGTCAGCGGCTGGGCGCCGGCCAGCGACGTCGTCAGCCCCACCACCGCCCCGAACACCCTGGCTCGATTTCCATTCACGATTGCGCGCCTCAATAAACACCCCCGCCCCTGTTCTCCACCGAATCCGACCGCAGACGCCAGCCCTGCTTGCCATGCGACCATTGCGTAGTTCGAGCGAGCGAATTAATCGTTTCACCCATGGCCCGAACCCGTGGCGCCAGGAACGCCGACTATGACGAGGCGCGGCTCGCCCTGGCCAGGCGCGTGCGCCAGCGGGTGATGGCGCCCGACGGGCTCCGCGCCTCGCTGCGCGACTACGCCACCGCGGCCGGCGCGTCGGTGGCGACGCTCAAGCACTACTTCGGAGACCGACAGGGGCTGCTCACCGCGGTGATGGAGAGCCACCACGTCGACGCGGCCCCGTACCTGGCGATGGCGGCGACGCCGATTCCCGGCGACGTGCGCGCGTCGCTCTGGGGCTACCTCTCGAAGCTGAAGGGCGCGTGGTTCAAGTTCGAGGTGGGCCTGGTGCAGTCGTCGGCGCTGGCGGGCGGCCTGGCGACGCCGGGGCTGGGGCCGGCCTACGTCAACCACGTGCTCGAGCCGCTGCTGGGCACGGTGGAGACGCTGCTGGCCCGCCACGTCGAGCTGGGCGACCTCGAGCCGCTCAACACCCGCTTCGGCGCGCTCCAGTTCCTCTCGCCGGTGGTGCTCGCGCTGTTTCATCAGGACTCGCTGTCGGGCGACACCTGCCGGCCGCTCGACCTCGACGTCTTCTTCGAGGCCCACGTCGAGATGTTCTTGCGCGCGCACCCTCCGAAGGCCCCGGCCGCGTCGAAGTCGTGGCGGAGGACTCGCCGGCCCGCTACTCGCCCTGCACATGGACGCGCCCGCTGAAGTCTGTCTGCTGAACATCGGCCCGAAGGAGCGCTCGAAGCGCCTGCGCTTTGGCGGCCTCTCGCTCGGCGTGGCCGTGGCCGCGCTGGCGGGGCTGCTGTGGGCAGGCGCCTCGCCGTGGTGGCACCTGGCGCTCTTCGTGCCGTTCGCGGGCGCCACCACCGGCTTCTTCCAGGCCCGACGAAAGACCTGAATCAACCTCGCGTCGCGCGGTCTGCGCGACCTCGACACCGGCGCCGAGCAGGTGACCGACGAGCTCGAGAAGCGGGCGCTGGCGCTAAAGGGGCGCCGCGTGTTGGTCGAGTCGGTCGCCTGGGCGGTGGCCTTGACGGTGGTGGCGACGGCGCTGCCCTTGCTGATGGGGCGAAGGTGACGGGGGCGCGGCTCGGGAGGGGCGTCGCCCTCGGCTTCTTCGTGGTGGTGTTCGGCGTGGGAGGCCTCAACCACTTCCGCGACCCGGCCTTCTACGTGGCGATGATGCCGCCGTTCCTCCCGCTCCACGACGCGTTGGTGGCGCTCAGCGGCGTCACCGAGCTCGTCACCGCCGCGCTCCTGCTGGTGCCTTTCGCCCGGTTCTTCGGCGCGGTCCTCGTGGTGCTGCACCTGGTGGTGTTCCTGGTGGTGCACGTCTTCATGGTGGTGCGCCCGGAGCTGTGGCCCGCGGTGCCGGTGGCGGCCCTGTGGGCGCGGCTGGTGGTGCAGGGGCTGGCCATCGCCCTGGCGGTCTGGCTGTCGCGCGCGCTGCGCCCGCAGACGTGAGGGAGCGCGCTCCGCGCACGGCTGCGTCGTCAGGGCACCTCGTCAGCTCCCACGTCGAAGCCGGCCCCGCTGGGCCGTGGGTCGCCTTCGAAGTCCACCCGGGGGGCGCCCGTCGCCGTGCCCTGGTCGACGCACACCCCCGACGCGAGCACCTTGAAGGCGCCAGGGCCGACGAGGCACGCCCCCTCGAAGTTGTTGGACGAGGTGAGGTCGGTGAGGGCGTTGACGGCGCCCGCGTCGAGCAGGTCGGTGGTGCCCTCGTCACGGTAGGGGATGAGGCCCAGCGGCGCGCGGTCGAACCAGTTGTTCTGCAGCACCCGCGGGTCGGCGCTCGCGTTGAGCTCCTGCAGGCCGTACCTCGGGGTGCAGTTGCCGCCTGAGAGCGCGTTGTTTCGAACCAGCCCCCGCGGCGCCCCCGCTGGGGTTCCGCTCGAGGCGGCGTCGAAGGCGAGCGCGCGGCTGGTGCACCCCGACTGCGGGCCGTCACCGAAGAGCGAGTTCGAGTGGAGGTCGAGCTCGTTGCTGGTGTTGGCGTTGATGACCATCACCGCCGACGACTGCGCCGCCGACATGCCGTTGACCGCGCAGGCCCCGCCGCTGCTGCCGGCCGTGAGGCCCCTGATGACGTTGTTCTCCACGCGCGCGAACGAGTCGATGCTCTGCAGCCCGATGGCGGTGCTGGTGCCGCAGCCGGCGGTGATGAGGTTGCGGCCGATGGTCGGGCCGGCGCGTGAGACGATGACGCCCACCGAGAACACGCCGCCGCGCCCGGTGATGTGCGCGTTGCCGTCGATGCGCGCGCAGGCGCCGTCGTCACAGCGCACCCCGACCGACCGGGGCGGGTAGCCGCCCGCGGAGCCCTGGATGAGCGTGTTGTTGAGCACCGTGCACTGGCTGGCCTGGCCGCCGACCGGGTCGCTCGCGCAGTAGACGCCGTTGGTGTCCTGCCCGGCCTGCTCGATGCCGCCCGAGATGGCGCGGTTGTTGTCGATGCGCGCGTTGCAGGCGCCGATGACGCGCACGCCGTCGCTGCGCGACCCGGCCACGGACGAGGCGGCGGCCACCTGGTGGTTGTTGGAGATGGACGGCGAGGCGTTGCGACACGGCGCGGCCCACACGCCCACCGAGTTGGCGGTCGCGCCGTAGGCGACGATGTTGTTGGCGCGCACCGAGACGCCCGCGGCGTTGCCCTGGAGGAAGACGCCGGCGCCGGTGACGTGCGGCGCCGCGCCGACGACGGAGCACAGGGCGCTGGTGTCAACGACGGCGTTGGGCGAGCTGTCGAGGAAGACCGCGTAGGCCGCGGCGACGGTGGGGGCCGTGCCCGCGCCGGTGGCGCCCTTGATGGAGCTGACCGGCGCGCCGACGGTCCCGCACCCAGCGGTGCAGCGGCCCTGCGCGTCGAGCGCCGTCCCGCAGTTCCGGGTGATGAGCGGGGCCGACTTCGTGCTGCGAACGCCGATGGCCGTCCCCGCGACGGCGGCGCCGGTGACCGACGAGTTGGCGATGGTGGGCGTCGCCGGCATGCCGGCGCCGTCGGTCACGTCGACGCCGATGGAGGTGGTGACGGCGTTGCCGGCGCCTCCGACGATGAGGTCGTTGTTGATGACCGCGCCGGTGCTGCCGCGCACCGTCACCGCGGCCGCGGTGGGGAAGTTGCCGCCGATGAGCTCGAAGCCGTCGAGGGCCGTCGGCGACGAGACCGTCGCGTCGAAGAGCACGCCTTCGGGGGTGGTCGCGGTGAGCCGGGTGACGCAGGTGCGCGCGGTGGCGCCCAGGTTGAAGCCGCCGTAGACCGAGACGCCGTTGCGCATCGTGAGCGCCTCGCCGTTCGTGCCGCCGTAGTCGAAGGGCCCCGCGCAGGTGCCACGCACACAGACGCTCGCGATGCCCGCGTCGGCCGCGATGGCGGTGGTGATGCGACGCACCGGAGCCAGGAGGCTCCCCGGGTTGGTGTCGAGGCCGGTCGGCGCGACGTGGATGCAGCCGCAGCCGTTGTTGACGACGCCGTCGCAGTCGTCGTCGATGGCGTTGGTGCAGCTCTCGGCGACCGGCGCGCCCGGCCGGCACGACACCACCCCTCCGTCGACGCACGCGGCGACGGTGCGCTGGCACGCGCCGACGCCGCAGGTCGTGCTGCCGAGCCCGTCGTCCGCCGCCGCGTTGCAGTCGTCGTCGAGGCCGTTGCACACCTCGGCCGAGGGGAGAATGGCGCCCACGCACGGCCCGGGCGTTCCCGCCAGGCACTGCGAGACGCCCTCGCGGCAGACGCCGACGCCTGAGGTTCCCGGCGCGCCCGGATAGCAGGCGGTGTCCATGGCGCAGAAGGCCGCGCCGCCCGAGCTGCCTCCGCCCGTCGCCGCACCACCCGCCGCGGCGCCTCCCGCGGTCCCACCACCCGCCACGGAGCCTCCCGCGGTC
>JACSRE010000009.1 GCA_014879945.1 Myxococcus sp. | reverse complement strand
ACCTTGCGGGCTCTGCCGAGGCCTCCGACATGTCGCTCCAGTCGCACGTGATCAGCTTCTCATGAGGTCTGGCGCAGGAGCACATCTCAGGTGCAGGTACGACAAGGCCCGCATCGATGAGGTGGTGTTCGCCTCGCTCCGCGTCGTTACTAGAACGTCACTCATGCCCACCACGACCAGCACCGCGCTCTCTGCCGACGCCGACACGCAGACCGCCACGACCATCGCGTACGACGACGCGCGCGCGCGGCTCCCGGCCGAACCGGTGTGGTGTGTCGCGTTCGCGGGCCCCGACCGCGACCTCGAGGTGGTGGAGGCGGTGCTCCGAGAGAAGGCTCCCGGCGCGGTGCTGCTCGGGTGCCACACCGCGGGCGAGTTCACCGAGCAGGGCCTCGCGCACAACGCCGTCGCGCTGATGTTGGTGAGCTCGGACGAGCTGCTGGTCGGCGGGGCGACCGCCCGCGGTGCGCGCGCCGACCCGAGCGCCGTGTCGAAGGGGCTCTCTGAAGGCTGGAGCGAGCTCGCCGCGAAGGCGGCCTCGCGCGGCTACGGGGCCTCGACCTCGGTGATGCTCGTCGACGGGCTCGCCGGAAGCGGTGACCGGGTCGTCAAGGAGTACCAGGCCGCGACCCGGGTGTTTCAGCAGATCGTCGGAGGCGCCGCCGGAGACGAGGGCCGCTTCAAGTCCACGGGGGTGCTCGGCAACGGCGGGGCGACCGACGACGGCGCTGGCGTCGCGCAGATCTTCAGCAAGCACACCTGGGGCGCCGGCGCCGGCCACGGGCTCTCGCCTTCCTCGAAGCGCATGACGGTGACGAAGGCCCACGGCAGCACGCTGCAGGAGATCGACGGGCGCCCGGCGTTCGAGGCCTACCAGGCGCACGCCCAGGCAAAGGGCATCACCCTGACCGACGAGAACCGCGGCAGCTACCTCATCGGCAACGAGATCGGCGTCTTCTTCCTCGACAGCCTGCACCACGCGCGCGCGCCAGTGGGGGTCGGGCCCGACGGCTCGCTCAACCTGGTCGCCGACATCGCCGAGGGCGCCTCCATCTGCATCCTCGACGGCGCGCCTGACTCGATGGTCGAGGCGTGCCGGCAGGCGGCCGCCGAGGCGAAGACGAGCCTCAGGGGCAAGCCCGCGGCCGGGGTGCTGGTGTTCGACTGCGTGTGCCGCGGCATGATCCTCGGGAAGGACTTCTCGCGAGAGATCGAGGCCGTGCGCCAGGTGTTCCCCGGCGTGCCGGTGCTCGGCTTCCTCACCTACGGAGAGATCGCCCGCTTCGGTGGCCGGCTCGACGGCTGGCACAACACCACCTCGGTGGTCGCGGCGATTCCGGCGTAGGCAGGCGCGGCGTCGAACTGGGTGTAAGGTCGAGCCAATGGCAGCGAAGAAGCCTCCCGCGAAGCGACCGGTCTTCACCCGCGACGAGATGTCGACGGGCAAGGGCTCGAAGCTGGTGCGCCGCGCCGCGGCCGCGCTGTCCTCTCCCTCGACCGGCGCCTTCCCGGTGCTGAAGGTCGACTCGCTCAAGCCGGCCACGCCCGCGAGCGACGCGGTGCGCGACGAGATTCGCTATCGCGAGCGGCGCTCCACGGCCGCCATCGCGGGGCCGGTGCTGGCCAGGCAGAAGCCCACCCCCGCCGACCTCTTCGCCAAGCAGAAGATGAAAGAGGCCGAGGCCAACCTGCCCGACTGGGACGGGATGGACGACGAGATCTACCCCGACGACGAGGTCGCCGAAGAGGTCGACCCCGACAAGACCGACCCGGGGCTCGACAAGCCCTGACTGCTATGAAACGACCCGTGTCAAGGCACGGCGTTGGTTGTTCGTCCTGACCACTCCTTCGTTC
>JACSRE010000093.1 GCA_014879945.1 Myxococcus sp. | reverse complement strand
CCCGAGCCGCTCGACAACGCGCCGCGCTTCACCGGCGCGCCCGGCCACATCGAGAGCTGGTTCCTGCGCGCCAACGACCCGGAGCGCCCGCGCGCGTTCTGGCTCAAGCAGACCATCCTCGCGCCGCTCGAGGGGCCCACCGTCGCCGAGAGCTGGTTCATCTGGTTCGACGGCGAGCGGAACCTCACCGTGGCCCAACGCGCCACCCAGCCCTTCGTCGACGCGCGCTTCGACGGGACCGACCTGACGACGAAGGCCCTCACGCTCCGGCTGGGCGAGGCCGGCGCCGCGCGCGGGGAGCTGACGGCGCCCGAGGGTCCGGTCCGCTTCGACCTCTCCTTTACGCGCGAGCCGCAGACGTTGGTGACGCCGCTGTCGATGCTGCCGTGGAAGGTGCTGCGCACCGGGCCTTTCCCGAAGTCGAAGCTGCTCACGCCCTTCCCCTTCCTTCGCTTCAGCGGTGCGCTCGAGCTCCCGCACGAGGCGGTGTCGGTCGACGGGTGGCACGGCATGCAGGGCCACAACTGGGGCCGGGAGCACACCTTCGAGTACGCGTGGGGCCAGTGCCTCTTCCCCTCGGAGGACGCGATGGTCGAGGGCTTCACCGCGCGCGTGCGGGTGGCCGGGCGCACCACCCCCCGGCTCTCGGCGCTGGTGGTGCAGCGCGGCGCGCGCACCTACCAGTTCAACCGCCTCTTCGATGGCTGGCGCCAGCACGCCACCGTCGAGCGCGACCGCTGGGCGCTCACCCTGCGCGGCGACGCTGGCGAGGCCTCGCTGTCGATGGACGCGTCGAGGCAGCCGATGGTGTGCCTGGGGTACGACAACCCGAACGGCGAGCACTCGTACTGCTTCAACAGCAAGCTGGCCGCGGTCGAGCTGACGGTGCGGCCCAGCGACGGCGCGTCGTTCACCCTCACCAGCGCCCACGGCGGCGCGCTCGAGTTCCTCCGCCGGCAGCCCGACCCCCGCTTCGCACGCGTCGTCTGACGCCGCAGCCCCGAGGAGAAATGACGATGGCGCTTTCCTTCATCGAGACGATGCGCGGCGCGGTGACCGACGCCAATGGCCGCGAGCACCCCCTGGCCTTCCACGTGCGCACGCAGCAGCTCAATGGTGGCCACTTCGCGCTCGAGGGCGTGGTGCACGCCAGTGGGTTCGGCGACGAGGCGCCGTGCGAAGGCACCCTCGACCTCTCGCTCGCGCCGCCGGCCCTGCGCTACCGGGTGCGGTGGAGCGCGGGCGGCGACGACCTCGTGCTCTCGGGCGCCAAGGCGCCCAGCCTGCTCGCGCCGGTGAAGTCGATGACGGTGCTGCCGGTGACGCTGGCGCGCGCGTCGGGAGGCCGGCTCGCCTCGGGCACGCTGCGGTTCGACCTCTTCGACCTGCCCGCGTTTCTGAAGTCCTGGCTACCAGTGCCTACGCGCGGGCGGCGCCGCTTCGAAGCCCGCCACGTCGCCGTCTCGCGGCGCGCGCTGGTGGGGGCCGCCCGATGAGCCTCACGCCGTACGAGCTCGAGCTGCTCGAGGCCTTCGCCGGCGCGGTGCTGCCCGCGGGGCAGCTGCTCCCGGCCGCAGGCGCAGAGGCCACCCGCCGGGCCGCGGCGCTGGTGGCGAGCCTGCCCGCCGCGGCGCAGACGGGCTTTGGGCTGCTGCTGAAGGCCCTCGACGTGCAGGCGCTCCTCTCGCACCGCCGCCGCTTCGCGCGACTGTCGCTGAGCCAGCGCGTGAGCGTGCTCGAGGCGCTCGACGCCGCCGAGGCCACCCACCTGCCCCTGCGCGCGCTGCTGGCGCCCATCAAGCTGGGGTACTTCGACGACCGCGCCGTCTTCGAGAAGCTGGGCTGCCGCTACGTGGTGGAACCGCCCAGGGCGCTCGAGCCGGCGCGGTGGCGCTCGCAGCAGGTCGACGCGAGCACCCTGCCCGACGGCGAGGCGCTGGAGTGCGACGTCGTCATCGTCGGCACCGGCGCCGGCGGAGCGCCCCTGGCCCACGCGCTGGCGAAGCGGGGCCACGCGGTGCTCCTCCTCGAAGAGGGCGGCGCCTTCACCCGGCAGGACTTCACCGGCCGCGCCGTCGACATGATGAAGAAGCTCTACCGGCAGAGCGGCGTGACGGTGGCCTTTGGCAACACCGCCATCCCCATTCCTCTCGGGCGCGGGGTGGGCGGCACCACGCTCATCAACTCGGGCACCTGCTTTCGCGTGCCGGCGGCGGTGCTCGCGCAGTGGCGACGCGCCGGCCTGACGGACTTCACCGAGGCGGGCCTGGGGCAGCACTACGACGCAGTGGAGCGCTTCCTCGAGGTGGCGCCGTCGTCGAAGGCCGCGCTGGGCAAGCCGGCGGAGCTCATCGCGAAGGGCTGCGACGCGCTGGGCTACTCGCACCACGCCTTGCGCCGCAACGCGCCGGGCTGTGACGGCCAGGGGCTGTGCTGCTTCGGCTGTCCCACCGACGCCAAGCGCTCGATGAACGTCTCGTACGTGCCGGCGGCCCTCGACGCGGGCGCCCAGCTGCTGACGGGCTTCAAGGTGGAGCGGGTGCTGCGCGAGCGCGGCGCGGCGGTCGGCGTCACCGGCGTGGCGACGGGCACCCTGAAGCCGCTCACGGTGCGCGCGCAGGTGGTGGTGCTGGCGTGCGGGGCGCTGATGACGCCGGTGCTGATGGAGCAGAGCGGCCTCGGCGCCACCTCGGGCCAGCTGGGGCGCAACCTCTCCATCCACCCCGCGTCGGCGGCCATCGGCCTCTTCGACGAGTCCATCAACTCGTCGCGCACGGTGCCGCAGGGCTACGCCATCGACGCCTTCGCGAGCGAGGGCCTCTACTTCGAGGGCGGCACCACGCCGCTCGACCTCACCGCCGTCTCGCTCGCGGGCTTCGGGCCCTCGTACACGGCGCTGATGGAGCAGTTCGACCGCACCTTCGGCTTCGGCTTCATGGTGAAGGACACCTCGCGCGGCCGGGTCACCGCGGGCCGTGACGGCGCGCCGCGCATCACCTACTGGCTCAACGAGGCCGACCGCGCGCAGCTCCAGCGGGCCTTCGGCGTTCTGGCGCGGGTGTACTTCGCCGCGGGCGCGCACGAGGTGCGGGCGCCGGTGCGGGGCCATGAGCGCCTCCAGTCGCTCGCCGACGTGGAGCGGCTCGAGCGCGCCGCAGTGCCCGCCCGCCACATGGACCTCACCGCCTACCACCCGCTCGGCACCGCGCGCATGGGCGTCGACCCGCTGCAGTCGGTCGTCGATGGCACGCACGAGGCCCACGACGTCACCAACCTGTTCATCTGCGACGGCGCCGCGGTGCCCAGCTCCCTGGGCGTCAACCCGCAGCTGACCATCATGGCGATGTCGCTGCGCGCGGCGCAGTTCGTCGACCAGCGGCTCGAGCGGCTGCAGGCGCGACGGCTGCGTCAGGTGGGCTGAGCGGGCGCGCGCTTCTTCCACCGGCCCCACAGCTCCCACACCTCGTGGGTCCCGAAGATGCCCTGTGAGCGCGTCAGCATGATGACGACCAGCAGCACCCCGTAGATGGGCATGCGAATCTGGTCGACCTTCTGCGCCAGCGAGGCGTCGCCGCCGCCGAGCTCGAGGAAGAGCGAGCGCAGGCCCTCGGGCAACAAGGTGAGGAGCACCGCCGCCACGATGGCCCCCGTGGTGCTGCCGAGGCCGCCGGCCACCACCATCACCACCACCTCCATCGACTTCACGAAGGTGAACGAGCCGGGGTTGATGATGGGCACGAAGTGCGCGAACAGCCCGCCCGCGATGCCGGCGAAGAAGCTCGACACCACGAAGGCGCGCACCTTGTAGCTGGTGGTGTCTACCCCCATGGCCTCGGCCGCCACCTCGTCTTCGCGAATCGCCTTGAGCGAGCGCCCGTGCGACGACGCCGCCAGGCGCTTGGCCAGCAGCACCACCAGGAAGACCCAGAACCACACCATGAAGAAGCTCGAGTGCTGCGGCACGCCCGACACCCCGAGCGCTCCACCGAACTGGCCGATGAAGCTGCCCAGCAGCGACAAGCCAGGCACGCCCGCGAAGCCCTTGGCGATGCCGTCGGAGTTCTGGATGACGACGCGGAAAATCTCTCCGAAGCCGAGCGTCACGATGGCCAGGTAGTCGCCGCGCAGGCGCAGGCTGGGCAGGCCGACGATGAAGCCGAAGACGCCCGCGATGACGCCGCCCAACAGCAGCGAAACGACGAAGAAGAGCTGGTCTGACGCCACCGGCCCGAGGAAGCCCAGCTGGTCGTCCTTGAGCAGCAGCGAGGTGGTGCCCGAGACGTAGGCGCCCACCGCCATGAAGCCCGCGTGGCCGATGCTGAACTGCCCCGTCATGCCGTTGATGATGTTGAGCGAGACGGCCAGCACCACGTTCACGCCGACGAGCGACGCCAGGTAGACGAAGTACGGCGACGAGCCCAGCGTCACCTGGAGCACGGCGAGCACCACCACCGCTGCGAGGACGGGCAGGAAGGACTTCACGCGAAGGCCGCGTCTACACCAGTGGCCCGCCTGCGCCACCGGGGAAACAGGGCCCCTCAACGCACGAAGGCACGCAGCGCCTCGCGCACGCCGTCGTCGTTGAGCAGCGCGCTGTGCTCGGCGTGGGTGGTGACGACCTCGGCGGCGATGGGCCGGGGCGGCGTGGCGCGCGCCGTCAACACCGAGCCGTCGCCGTCGGCGCGCGTGGGCGCCTTCAAGTCGACGACGCCGTCGGCCTTCACCCGCCAGGCCTCGACGGTGGGGCGGCCGGTGCCGACGATGGCGAGCGCCTGGAACGCCGGCGGGGGCCCCTCGACGTCGCCCATGCCGGCCCAGAAGTCGTGGTGCTCGCGCAGGCGCTGCTTCAGCTGCGCGAGGTACGCGGCGCTGGCCTTCACGGCGGGCTCTCCGAAGAGGCCCCACCCCCGCTCCAGCCACGCGGCGGCCTCGTAGGCTGGCACCTCGACGCGCGCGCCGGCGGCGTCGACGAAGAAGTCGGGCGTCGGCCCCAGCAGTTGCCACGCCGAGGGGAACGTCAGCAGCGCCTCGGCCGACAGCAGCGCCGTGTTGCTCGACGTCGCCGTGCCCAGCTGAAGGTCGTCCCATTGGCCGGGCCCGCCGCGGAACGGAGTGCCGACGAAGGCCACCTTCACCACCGCCGCGCGCACCGCGTCGCTGCCTTCGCGCAGACACGACAGCGACACCAGCCCGCCCATGGAGTGGCCGATGAGGCGCACGCGCTTGCCGGGCCCCAGCGCCTCGACGCGCGCGCACAGCCCGCGCCCGCTCTCACGAATGTCCCGGCGCCAGTCGTAGGCGAACACCATGAAGCCGGGCAGCTCGGTCTTCGCCCACTCCATCCACGAGCCGTAGGGGTTCTCTTCGAGCAGCAGGGGAATCGCGGTGAGGCGCGTCAGGGGCCCGGTGACGGTGAGCGGCCCGTACTTCGGGAAGTCGCGCTGCCCCTCGAACGAGAAGGCCAGGGAGCGGTCGCCCTTCGAGAGGCCGGCGCCGACCGTGACGTAGGCCACCTCACCGCCCTCGGTGGCGAGGAAGCTGGCGCGGTACCCGTGCAGGAAGATGGTGACGTCATCGCCGGTCGGCGGGAGCAACACCGGCTGCGGCGCGATGCAGCCCCCAACGACGAGGGCCAGGAGCAGAATCGAGCGCATGGCGGCGTGGAGCGCGTGCGTCTTCACGAGGGCTAGCGACGGCGCCAGCGGCCGTCGACCCACACGTACCGATGCCCCCGCCGCACCCAGTGCCCGGGCACCCACACGTGGTGCTGCCTGGCGACGACCCATGAGCCGGGCATCCACACCCACGAGCGGCCGCGCCAGGCCCAGCGGCCCGCAATCCACACGTGCGAGGGGCTCGGCGCGACGGTGACGACCTCGGCGCGCGGCGGGGGCGGCGCCTGGTCGCCCGCCTCTTCGGAGTAATCGACGCCCACCGGCACGCGCACGACGCACGCCGCGCTGAGCAGCACCACCAACAACGACGACATCACGCGCATGAGGAGCCTCCGGCAGCCGAGCGAGACCAGCAGACTTCACCTCACGGGCCTGACGCCACCGCCTTCGTCAGGCGCGCGCCTTGAGCCGGCGCCAGTCGACGACCGACACCATCTGCGGGGCGATGCGGTACTCGACCTCGCGGCGCAGGCCGATGACGTCGCCGCCCACCTCCACCGGCACCTCGCGGTCGAACTCCATGCGGCAGTGGGTGAGCAGGAAGTCGTGGCTGTGCGGAATGGGGTGCACGCCGCGCCACAGCTGCGGAATGCGCAGCGTCGCCTGCGCCGCGGTGGCCGCGTACACGCGCGTGTGCATGTAGCCGGGCATGGTGCGCGCGAAGTGCAGCGCCTTGAAGCCGAAGCCCAGCTCCATGGTGGTGCCCGCACCCGCGACGCCGTAGGGCCCTTCGTACAGCACCGTGCCCGGCCCGCCGTCGGGCACCTCGACGACGTTGCCGTGCGGGTCGAAGGTGAAGGCCTTCTGGCCGAGGTTGGTGACGCGCACCTGCGGCCGCGTTCGCGCCAGCACGTTGCGGGGAATGGTGCGGCCGAACAACGAGGTGAAGTAGCCCAGCTCACCCTCGACGACGCGCCTGGCGAAGGCCGGCGCCTGCGCGCGCTGCACCTTGTAGTCGTGGAGAATCTCGGCGCCCCAGCCGGCGTCGGCGAACGGCGTCACCCGGCCTTCGACCTCGACGAGCGAGAAGTCGTTGGTGGGCAGCGAGGTGTCGCCGCGCTCCACCACCCGCTGCATCGCCTCGAGCGCGGCGCGGGGCCCGGGCGCGTTGGTGCCGATGGCCCACGCGTTTCCGGTGCCGAGCGGCACCAGCCCCAGCGCGGGGAACGCCAGGCCGCGCGCGCGCATGGCGTCGAGCAGCCCGATGGCGGTGCCGTCGCCGCCGCCCGAGAGCACCACGCCCGGCACGGTACCGCGGGCCGCGTCATCGACGAAGCGCTTCACGTCATCGGCCGTGCGCGTGGCCACCACGCGAGAGCCCGGCAGCGCTTTTCGTGCCCAGGCCGCGAACCGCTCCGAGCCCCTGCGCGCGTTCAGATTCACCACGACGGCGATGTCCATGGGCGTACTCGTAAGTCGCCCTCTGTCACCGGCCTGTCAGCGCCGCCCGCCCGTTCAGGCGCGATGGTTTCGTCACGAGCGTTCTCAGGCGGTTGCGTCTTCGAGCGGCGTCTCGTCGGCGGCGCCTCCGCGGGCGCGGGCCGAGACGGTGGGCTCGGCGGGCTTCACCAGCGAGTAGGGCGGCACCGAACACGTCAGCACCGTGCCCGCCATGATCTTGGTGCCGTCACCGACGTGAATCGGCCCCAGCAGCGTCGAGCCCGGCCCGACGTGCACGTTCTTCCCCAGCGTGGGGGCGCCGCTCTCTTTCGTCACCGGGTCGAGCGCCTCGCCGAGGGTGACGTTGTGAAAGAGGATGCAGCCCTCGCCGATGACGGCGCGGTGGCTCAACACCAGGCCGGTGCCGTGCACGATGCACACGCCGCCGTGGACCTCGGTGTTCCAGTGAATCTCGGCGCCGTAGAGGTGGCGAATGAGGCGGCTGCCCACCTGGCCTCCCAGCGGGAGCGGCAGGTCGCGCAACAGGCGCATCGCGCGCGTGGCCACCATCATCTGAAAGCCGATCTTCTTCACCGCGTCGGCGGGCAGGCGCGTCAGCGGCACCACCTCGGCGCGGTACTTCTGGCGGTAGTGCTGCAGCGAGCCGTAGTCCGCCCTGACGGCGTGGGCGAAGTCGAGCAGGGCCTTGCGGATCATTCTCCAGTCACTAGTCGACGACGGTGCCCATCGCCAGTCGAGCGCGCCGGCTCGAACCACCTGCCACGCGAGGTGTGCGCGGTGAACGCCGACCGCTGCCCGGGCTTCTCCTGCCACGGGGCGCCCCGCGGGGGTCTCCGTCGCCTGGCTGCTGGCGGCCCCCTGGGCGATCGGGGTTGCCCCCACCCGCCGTTCGGCGCTCGACAACGCGGGGGCCTTTGCGATTCGCTGCCCGCCATGTCGAGCGACGAGCGCCTGCGGCTGTTCGCGCGTGGAGAGCTGGAGGGGGCCGAGCTCGAGGCCTTCGAGCAGGCGCTCGACGAGAGCCCCACCCTGCGCCGCGCCCTCGCAGAGCTCGTCGCGCGGCCCGCCCGAGCGCCCCTCTTCGAGCCTGAGGCGACCGTTCGCGCCGAGGGCCTTTCGCTCCGGCGCGTGCTCGGCCGCGGCGGCATGGCCACGGTGGTGCTCGCGACCCAGCACGGCCTCGAGCGCGAGGTGGCCGTCAAGATGTCACGTCGTCAGGGCGACCAGGGCGCGCGAGACCAGCTGCTGCGCGAGGCCCGGCTGACGGGCGCCCTCGAGCACCCGGCCATCGTGCCGGTGCACTACCTCACCACCAGCGACGAGGGCGAGCTGCAGGTGGTGCTCAAGCGCGTCGAGGGTGAGCCGTGGTCGACGCTGCTCGGCGACCGCGAGGCCGTGCTGCGGAGGTTCGGCGCCGAGCTGCTGGAGTGGAACCTGCGGGTGCTGACGACCGTGTGCGGGGCGACCGCGTTCGCCCACGAGCGCGGCGTGCTTCACCGCGACATCAAGCCGGCGAACGTCATGATCGGCAGGTTCGGCGAGGTGCTCCTGATGGACTGGGGCATCGGGGGCCTGCTCGACGAAGACCCGACCGGGCGCCTGCCTCACGTGGTGCCCGGTGACGGCGCGGGAACGCCGGCGTACCAGGCCCCAGAGACGCTCCCCGGCGCTCGAACCCCGCTGTCGCCGCGCACCGACGTCTACCTGCTCGGGGCGGTGCTCTACGAGCTGCTCTTCGGGCGTGCCCCCTTCGTAGGCGCAGCCTCCCGCGCGCCCGACCAGCTGCCCTCGTTCGAAGGCGAGACCGAGAGCCCAGAGCTGGTCGAGGTCGCGCGCCGCGCGCTCTCGCCCGACCCGCGGGCGCGACACGCCAGCGCGACCGAGTTCTCGAGGGCGATCGAGGCGTGCCAGAGAACCCAGCACGCGTCGCGGCTGGTCCGCCGCGCCCGACAGTTGATGGCGCACGCCCGCCGCCAGCGCCAGGGGCGCGCCGACACCGCCGCCCGCACCGCCAGCGAGGCGACGTTTGCGCTGTCCACGGCGCTCGAGTTCGCGGCCGAGAACCCGGCGGCGCTCTCGGTGGCGCGCGAGCTGACGACGTTTCAGGTCGAGTGTGCGCTCGAAGACGGGCACCCGGCGGTGGCGGCCCAGGCGCTCGACGCGAGCCCCCTCGCCCTGCCCGACCTGCGCGCCCTCGTCGAGCGCGCCAGCGCGGAGCAGCGGGTGCTGCACAGCTACGCACGGGCGCACGACCCGAGCGTCGGGCGAGACCACCGCCTGCGCCTGCTGGGCTCGATCATCGTCACCACCCTGTGCTTCTACGCGCTGCGGTTCTCGTTCCCGGCGCTCTCGTCGGGCCGCTGGTCGCTCACCGTCGCCTCGCTCCTCTTCCTGGGCGCCATGGGCGGCCTCGCCGTCGCCTTTCGCGCGGCGCTGCGCACCTCGGCGCTCAGCCGGCAGATGATCGCCCTGGTCGTGGTGATCAGCGTGGGCCAGGTGCTGATACGGTTCGCGGGGGCGTGGCTCGAGCTGCCGCGGGCGCAGGTGATCGTCTTCGAGCTGCCGATCATCGCCATCGCGCTGGCCACCGCCGCGGTCATCTACCACTGGAGCATGGGCGTCGCGGCGCTCGTGCTGGTGCTGGGGCAGACGCTGGCGTTGTGGCGACCCGCCTGGGCCGAGCGCTCCTTCACTGGCTCGATGGTGCTGGCGCTGACACTGTTGGTCGTGATCTGGCGAAGCGGCGGGTGGCGAACGTTGACCGAGAGACCCTCGACATGACCGCTCGCCACGCCGAGGCCCTGCTCGCGGCCACTGACGGGCTCGTCGCCACGGTGCTCGACGCGAGCCGCCTCATCGGCGCCGTTCAGGAGCGGTGGCCCCAGGCGCAGCTCGACGGGGCGGCGTTCGGCGCCTTCCTGCTCGAGCGCGCGGTCGAAGGCCACGGCCTCTCGTCACTGCACGTCGAAGACCTCTTCCTCGCCTGGGCCTGTCTCGAGGGGCAGCGCGACGCCATCGCCGCCTTCGAGCGGTACACGCGGCCGCTCATCACGCTCGCGGTGCGACGTGACGCCACCGACGCCGACGAGGTGGTTCAGCAGGTTCAGATCAAGTTGCTGGTGGCCGAGCCGCCGCGGCTGCCGCGGCTCGCCGACTACACCGGCGTGGGGCCGCTGAAGGCCTTCGTGATGGTGATGGCGATGCGGTGCCTGGCTGACGTGCACCGCAACGACCAGCACCGACGCGAACGCCCCATCGGCGACGGCTGGCTCGAGCTCGCGTCGATCGCCGGGTCGACGACCGGCCCCGAAGCGCGCCTGCAGTGGGCCGAGCTCGAACCCCACGCCGCCCGCGCGGTGGCCGAGGCGATGGCGGCGCTCTCGGTTCGTCAGCGCACGGTGCTGAGGCTGCACTACGTCGAGGGCGTCTCGGCCGAGGCGCTGGGCCGCATGTACGGCGTCCACCGGGCGACCACGACGCGGTGGCTGGTGGACGCGCGCGAGCGCATGCTCGAGCTGGTGCAGCAGCGGCTCCGCGAGACCCTCGACGTCGGCACCTCGTCGCTCGCGAGCCTCACCCGCACCCTCGTCGACGGCCTGGAGCTCTCGTTCCCGGGGTCGGTGATGCCGGCAGGAGTCGGCGGTCGTCAGCGTTGACGCGGCCCGCGCGCGGGAGGCCCTGAGGGGCCGAGCAGCCATGACCACGAGGCCAGCCGTCGAGGACCGACAGGGCGACACTGCTCCAGAACCCCATCGGCGGTGACGCGCTCATCGGCCCCGTCGACGACGTGCCGCGACGGAGCAGCCCTGCGCGGCGGCGACGACGCGCAGCGCACCCGACCTCACCGAACGGGCGTCATCGTGAGGCCGACAGGCGATTCGAACCTCGACGCCACGCGCTGCCTGGAATATCCGCCGCGCCATGAAAATGCGAAGTGCCCTGTTCGTCTGCGCCGTCGTCCTCTCGAGCTGCGCTGCCCAGGACCTGGCTGCCGACGCGGGCCCGCTCGCCGAGCAGGGCGCCCCTGACGGGGGCACGAATGACGCGGGCCCCTCGGACGGAGGAGTCACCGACGGGGGCCCCGCAGACGCGGGCGAGGCTGACGCCGGCGCGGTGGCAGACGCGGGCGCCTGTCGAGGCACTGCCGTGGCCTGCTCGTCGCGCACCCCACAGGCCTGTGGCGCGCTGGGCTGCAGGCTGGCGAGGCCGTGCGTGACCAGTCCGTGCCCGAGAACCACCGTCCCCGCCGTCTGCAACGCCGACCCGCAGTGCACCTACGACTCCGTGGACGACGACTGCCGCCGGGTGACCGGCGCGTGCATTCCCCTCGGAGACTCCTGCTCGGGCGCGTGCGTTCAGACGCCCGAGGCCTGCAGCGGCACGCCCACCGCCTGCCCTGCCCTGGTCACGCCAGACGCGTGCGCGATGCAGCTGGGCTGTGTCTGGCTCTGAGCGACCTGTCGTTGGAGCGTCGGGCGCTGGCCTCGGCGCACGGCGGGGCAGGCCTGTCAGACCCGGGGTATACACAGGCGCGATGAGCAAGCTGTCTGAGGAGTCCCTGAGCAACGCCGCCTTGTTCTACCTGCGCCGCGCCTCGGCGAGCCGAAGGGGGCTGACCCAGCTGCTCGAGCGCAAGGTGAAGCGCCACCTGCGCGAAGGCGGCGGCGAGGCGGGCCCGGCGAGGCTGATGGTCGAGCAGGTCGTCGCGCGCATGGTGCAGGCCGGGTACGTCGATGACGCGAAGGTGGCGGCGGCGAAGACGGCGTCGCTCCAGCGCCAGGGCAGGAGCAGCCGCGCCATCGAGCTGAAGCTGCGCTCGGCCGGCATCGAACCCGAGCTGGCGAAGGCCTCGGCGCGCTCCACGCCGGAGCACGAGCTCGGGGCCGCGCGCGCGCTGGCGGCGAAGAAGCGGCTCGGCGCCGACCCCGGGCGCAAGCAGAAGGACTTCGCGGTGCTGCTGCGCGCGGGGTTCAGCTCGGACGTGGCGCGCAGCGCGCTTCGACTGAACGCCGAGGCGCGCGAGGCGACGGCCGGGGAGCGGACACCTCGCGGTGCGCGGGGCTCGGAGGAGACGACGAGCGCGCGGCCGCTGTCGATGAGGCCGGGGCCGGCCACCCGGGGAACACGCCCACCCGCCGCGGACCAGCCGGGCGCGCAGGTGCTGCAGCTCCCCTTCGGCGGTCGTTCCCGCGAGGCCGTCACCCATGACGGCGCCGAGGTCATTCGGCTGCCGTTGGCCGAGCCGCCTCAGGCACGGTTCGCCGTGCAGTCGAGCCGGCGCTCCGAGGAGCGCTCGCCTGAAGCCGCCGCCGCGCTGGTGAAGAAGAAGCGCCTGGGCGTCGACCCGGCGCGGCGGCAGCGAGACCTCGCGGTGCTGGTGCGCGCGGGCTTCAGCTTCGACGTCGCCCGGCGGGCGCTGGCTCCGTCGAGCCCCGAATGAGCAGGAACGGAAGACGGTGGAGGCGACCGGCCAGCGTCAGTAGCGCCCATACACCCCGGCGGTGATGCGCGAGAGCGCGTCGCCGAGGAACTGCCCCCGACGGTCGCTCCCCCAGTAGCCGGCGAGGGCGACCCGGAACGAGAACGAGCGCGCGCTCGCGGTGGCGAGGTACACGCCCAGCTGGCTGCCGACGTCGAAGGTGCCGGTGTCTCCCTGGTACATGCCGGTCACCGCGGCGTACGGCTGCACCGCCGCCCACCGCTCGAGGCGCGCCTCGACGCCCAGCTCGCCAGACCCGCGCGGCACCTCGGGCACCGTGTGCAGGAGCACCTGCCCACCTCCGTAGACGCGGAGCGCGACCTGGTGCGTGGTGACGGCCCAGGCGACGAGCAGCCGGGCGAACTCTCGCGTGTACTTGATGGGGTCGCGCGGCGTCAGCACGCCGTCGCCCAGGTGCGCCGAGATGTGGCTCAGCTCGAGCACCGCCGAGAACGGCCCGTACGAGGCCATCAGCGGCAGGCCGAAGAGGTAGTCGACCGCCGTCAACGGGAAGCCGAAGACGTTCGTCACCATGCGCAGGTCCGTCCACACGCCGGCGTCGAACCCGAGCTGCAGGTGCAGGTCGCCCTGGTGCAGGTTGAGGAAGGGAATGCGCGACCCCATCACGCCCGTGACGCGGTCGGAGCCGGCGTTGAGGATGACCACCAGCGCGAACTCTGGCGACCGCGGGTGCGCCAGGGGTGGCTGAAACAGGGTGCGCTCGCCCAACACGTTGAACCGCTCGGGCTCGTTTGGCGCAGGCGCCTCACTGGCCAGCAGCATGGTGGTCGCGAGCGCTGAAAAGACGAACGTCATCATGGGTGGCGCTCTAGCACCGCAGCGCCTTGAGGCCTCGACCTCGGTCTGCCCGCGCGGTACGCCTGCGAGTCCATGCGCACGCCAGGCCTGAGTGTGGTGATCGCCACGTGGAACCGGCTGCAGCTGCTCGGCGAGCTCCTCGACGCGCTCAACGCGCAGACGCTGGCGCCTGGCGACTTCGAGGTGGTGGTGGTGGACGACGGCTCGAAGGTGCCCGTCGCGCCCGAGCTCGCCAGGCGCCGCGACCGCTACGCGCTAAAGGTGGTGACCCAGGCCAACGCCGGGGCCGCGGCCGCGCGAGACGCCGGCGTGCGCGTCGCGAAGGCGCCCATCGTCGTCATCACCGACGACGACATGCTGGTGCCGCCCGAGTTCCTCGCCGAGCACAAGAAGGCGCACGACGCCGGCTACACCCTGGTGCTCGGGCACATCGACAACGAGCCGGGCCTCGCCAGCAAGCCCCTCTTCGAGCGCTTTCACGCCGAGCAGCTGGCCCGCTTCGTCGCCCGCTACAGCCGCGAGCCCACCGGCGTGCGCGGGGTGATGGTGTGCACCGGCAACGTCTCGTTCCGCCGCGACGACTACCTGCGGGTGGGCGGCTTCGACCGCTCGCTCGACCGCTCCGAAGACCGTGAGCTGGGCGTGCGGCTGCAGAAGGCCGGCGCGAGGCTGTACTTCGCCAAAGACGCCCGCACCATCAACCGCAGCGACCACGCCGACCTCGAGGTGTGGATGACGCGCAACTTCCGCTACGGCGTCTACGACAGCCGCATTCACCACAAGCACCCCGAGGTCGTCGACGCCGACCCCTGGCACTTCCTCTTCCTGGTGAACCCGGTCTCTCGCGCCCTGCTGCTGCTCTCGGCGAGCGCGCCCTCGGTGGGCAAGACGCTCTCGCGGGCCGCGTACACGGTGGCCGAGCAGCTCGACGCGCGCCGCGAGCTCCACCCGGCGCTGGGCCGCGCGGCGGTGGCGGGCGCGACGCTCAGCTACGGCCTCGAGTACTTCCGCGGCGTGCGTGAAGAGGCCGGCAGCCTGCCGAGGGCCTGGCTCGACCTCGCCCGGCACACCGTGGCCCACGTCAAACGCAAGGTGACGTCATGAAGGCGTGGGCGCCGGGCGACGCGCTCCCGGGGGCCGAGGCGCCCTCGTACCTGGCCCACGGCGTCGAGCAGCTGTACCTGGTGCACCACGCCTGCGCCGGGCAGCGGCCGCGCGCCACGGTGGTGCTGGCGGGCCCGATGACGCTGGAGCGCGCGCACGGCTACCTCTCGTGGGTGCGGCTGGCGCGCAACCTCGCGCTCAACGGCTACGACGTGCTGCGCTTCGACTACCGCGGCGTGGGCGAGAGCACCGGCGACTTCCGCGCGCAGTCCTTCGACACCTGGCGGGAAGACCTGGGGGCCGTGGTGGCGCACGCGAAGGCGCTGCACGGCGGGCGGGTGGTGGTGCTGGGCCTGCGGCTGGGCGCGCTGCTGGGGCGGCCGCTCTTCGAAGCCGGCGTCGTCGACGGCCTCGTCGCCTGGGAGCCGCCCCCCACCGCGCGGGCCATGTTGATGGACATGCTGCGCCGCAAGCTGGCGGCCGACTACATGGAGTTCCCCGAGGCGCCCCGCAAGGTCCGCGACGACTACGTGCGCGACCTGGAGCGCGGCCTCGAGGTCGAGGTGGAGGGCTACCCGTGGACGAGGGCGCTGTGGGCGAGCGCCGCCGACGTCACCTTCACCGAGCCCGAGCGCATCGGCGGCGAGTGGCTCACGGTGTTCCTCGACGGCCGTGGCGCCGAGAAGCTCCCCGTGGCGCGCCGGGCGCAGTACGCCGCGTTCCGCATTCCCCGGCCGTCGTTCTGGCTGCAGAGCACCCACCTCGTCGCCGACCTGGCCGACCTCTTCACCCTGACGCAGGAGCGCCTGCACCAGTGGACCAACGCCTGGGGCGTCACCGATGGAGGCGCGCGATGAGGTGCACCCGCGCCCTCGAGGTGCTCGACCTGCCGCACGGGCGCTGCGTCGGCACGCTCCACCGGCCCGAGCGCCGAACCAGCGACGTCGGCCTGTTGTGGGTGAACTTCGGCTACGTGCCGCGCGACGGCCACGGCGGGCTCGCCAGCCAGGCCAGCGACGCGCTCGCCAGAGACGGCGTGCCGTGCTTCCGGTTCGACCTGCCGGGCCTGGGCGACGCGCCGGGGCCGCTGCCCAGCGTCACGCACGACTTCTTCCCGGTGGTGACCGGCGGGCGCTTCACCGAGGTGACGGTCGAGCTGGTTGAGGCGCTGTGCGCGCGCGAGCACCTGGCGGGGCTGGTGGTGGCGGGGCTGTGCGGCGGCGCGGTGAACGCCATCTTCACCGCCGACGCCGCCAGAGGCCTGGTGAAGGGCCTGGTGCTCCTCGAGCCCGAGCTCTACGTCACCGAGCCGAAGGCGGCCGACGGGAGCGTCGAGCCGATGCGGCTGCGCCCCTGGCTGCGGCAGTTGTTGCCCACCGAGCGCGGGCCGTTGCTCTCGCTCGTCGATCGGGCGCTGCAGGTGAAGCTCCCCTTCGAGGCCGTGGTGAAGGCCGCGGTGACGCGCGCGGCGCCGAAGCAGGCCTTCAACTACTGGGGGTGGATGCGGCTGCTCACCGCCGAGGGCAAGTACTCGCGCTTCGTGCCGTTGCCGCGCAAGCCGCTGCTCGACTTCGTGATGAGCCGCTCCGGGTTGCCGTCGGTGACGAACCTGCCCCTGTCCGCGGCGTGGAAGCAGTGGGTCGAGGCCGGCAAGCCTGCGCTCGTCATCACCGCCCAGGGCAAGCTGCGCGAGCTCTTCTTCGACCGCATCAACGCCGGCCTGGCGGTGCCGTTGGACCAGCCGTCGTACGCGCACGTGCGGCTGCCGAGCACCAACCACATCTTCACCACCGGCGGCGCCATCACGACGGTGACGAAGCACCTCGAGGCCCACTGGGAGCTGTTCGCCTGAGCGGTCAGCGCGCGGGGCGGTAGTGCAGCTCCACCACGCCGCACGGGTACGGCGTCGCGGTGACGAGCTGGTAGGCCGTGCGCCCGCGGAACACCTTCATGCCGCCGCCGAGGGCCACCGGGCTGACGAACAGGTGCACCTCGTCCACCAGCTGCTCGGCCAGGAGGCTCGAGACGAAGTCTCCGCCGCCGTAGGCGATGAGGTCGCCCCCCGGCTGCGCCTTGAGCGCCTGCACCTCGTCGCGCAGCGGCCCCTTCGCGATGACGGTGTTGGCCCAGGGAGACGTCGAGAGGCTCTTGCTGAAGACGACCTTCCTGCTCCCGTTCATCTTCTCGATGGCCTCCGCGGGCTCATCGGCGGGTCGGGCGGCCCAGTGGGGAATGAAGCCCTGCGCGAGCTTTCGCCCGAGCAGGATGGTGTCGACCGGCTTGGTGAGGGCGGCGACCGACGCCTTGAGCGCGTCGTCCCAGGCGAACGTCATCCAGTCCATCTCGCCGTTGGGGCCCGACATGTAGCCGTCGAGGGAGACCTGGGTCTGCAGCTTCAGGGTGCGCATCAGAGCTCCGTGAGGGTCACGCCTTCACCACCACCGTCTTGAACGTCGGCCGCTTCGTCGAGGGCGCCTCGCGCACCTGCTGCTGGTGCACCAGCTGCGTCGACAGAATGCCCACCACCGCCATGTTGTCGGTGTTCGAGAACTGGTCGTCGCTGGCGCGGGTGAGGCACTTCTTCCACAGGGCCGCGACGGGCCCGGGCGCGAAGACGCCCGACGCCTTCACCGCCGCCTCGCTCATCAACTCGTCGACCCACCCCGGCCGCGCGACGCCGATGAAGCTCAGCGCGTCGGGGGCGCGGTAGGGCTGCTTGGGGCGGCTGAGGATCTCGTCGGTGACCAGGCCGCGGGCGACGCGCTTGAGCACGTGCTTCTCGTCGAGCACCTTCAACTTGTAGGTGGCCGGCAGGCTGTTCGCGAGCGCCATCACCTCGCGGTCGAGGAAGGGGAAGCGGCCCTCGACGCTGTTGCCCATCAACATGCGGTCGCCCTGCGACGACAGCAGGTAGCCCGAGAGCAGCGTGCGCACCTCGAGGTACTGGTCCTGGGCGAGGAGCTGCCACGAGGCGAACTCGGGCGGGAGCGAGGCCAGCAGCTTCGCGCGCGCGTCGAAGCCGGCCACCGCGGCGGCCACCTCGGGCGAGAAGAGCCGCTTGAGCGCCGCCGTGCCGTTCCACCGCGTCTCGTGTGAGAAGCCCGGGTGCTTCGCGCGCTCGAGCCCACGGCCGAAGAACTGCCGGGTGAGGGCCTGCTGAGAGACGGGCGAGCGCGTGAGGTACGGGTAGAGCCGCTCGAGCAGCCGGTGCCGCCACGTCGAGTCGGGCTGCCGCGCCCAGAAGCGCCGCACGCGGGCCTCGCGGAACAGGTCGTACCCGGCGAGCATCTCGTCGGCGCCTTCACCGGTCAGCACCACCTTGATGCCCGCGTCGCGCACCAGCTTCGAGAGCAGGAACAGGGGCGCGGGCGCGGTGCGCAAGACGGGCCGCTCGGTGTGCCGAATCACCTGCGGGAAGACGTCGGCGATGTCCTGGCGTGAGACGACGACCTCGGCGTGCTGGGTGCCGAGCCGCTCCACCATGGCGCGCTGGTACGGCGTCTCGTCGTACTCGGCGTCGGCGAAGCGCAGCGAGAAGGTGCGAAACCCAGAGGGCTTGGCGCGGCTGGCGAGCGCGGCCACCAGCGAGCTGTCGAGGCCGCCCGAGAGGTAGCTGCCCACCGGCACGTCGGCGCGCACCATGCGCAGCCTGGTCGCGTTCTCGAGCGCGTGGGTGAGCGCCTCGGTCGCCTCGTGGAGCGTGCCGGTGAAGCGGCGCTGGTCTCCGACGGGGTAGCTGGGCGTCCAGAAGGCGACGTCGTGCACGAAGGCTCCGTCGCGCCAGACCGCCAGGTGCCCCGGCTCGAGCTCGCGCACGCCGACGAAGACCGACTGCGGGGGCACCACCGTCCAGAAGGTGAAGGTCTCGTCGAGGCCGACGGGGTCGAGCGCGCGGGTGAAGCCGGGGGCGCCGGCGAAGAGCGCCTTCACCTCGCTGGCGAAGAACAGCCGGCCCTCGTGCTCGAGGGTGAAGAGGGGCCGCACCCCGACGCGGTCACGGCAGAGCACGAAGGTGCGCGTCTTCGAGTCCCACAGGGCGACGGCCCACTGGCCGTTCATGCGCTCGAAGGCCGCCTCGCCCCACGCCTCCCAGGCGTGCACGATGACCTCGGTGTCGCTCTTCGTCTTGAAGTGGTGCCCGAGGGCCTCGAGCTCGGCGCGCAGCTCGACGTAGTTGAAAATCTCTCCGTTGAACGAGATCCACAGGGTGCCGTCCTCGTTCGAGAGCGGCTGCTGCCCGGTGGAGAGGTCGATGATGGACAGGCGCGCGTGCGCGAGGCCGGCGCGGCGGTCGAGGTAGAGGCCGAACTCGTCGGGGCCCCGGTGCTCGAGCGCGCCCGCCATCACCTCGAGCGCGTCACGCGAAGGAGGAGACGACGCCTCGAGGTTGATGATGCCGGCGATGCCGCACATGCGAGGCGCTCCCTTCGCTCAGCTCGACTTCTTCTTCTGCACGAAGGCCGCGATGTGGTTCACCGCGTCGAGGTTCTCGGGGAGCATCTCGGCGTCGTCCACGGTGACGCCGAACTCGCTCTCGATGAAGGTGATGACCTCGAGCACGCCGGTGGAGTCAACGATGCCGGCGTCGAGCAGCGAGGCGTCGTCCTTCAGCGCGGCGGGGTCGGCCACGTAGAAGTTGGTGATGATGAACTTCCTGACCTGCTCCTTGATGTCTGACACGTGCTGCCTCCGTGAGTCGTGCTTCAGGACTTCGTGGCGATGGCGACGCGGGGCGCGCCGGCCTCGTCGTTGGCGAACCGAACGTTCTCGTACACCTTCGCGCGCGCGAAGAGGGCGGCCATCTGCTTCTCCTGGCCCAGGCCGAACTCGAACAGCAGGTGGCCCTTCGGCTTGAGCAGCGCGAGGGCGTCTTTGATGACGCGCTGGTGAATCGACAGGCCGTAGGGGCCGCCATCGAAGGCCTCGCGGGGCTCGTGCTCCAGCAGCGTCGCGCGGTCGGCGGCGAGGCGGCCCGACGAGATGTACGGCGGGTTGCACACCATCACGTCCACCGACAGCGGCTCCACCGCGCCGGCCAGCGGCGCCAGCAAGTCACCCTGGAACACCTTCACCCGCGCGCCCAGCTTCAGGTGCGCGACGTTCTTGCTCGCGAGCGAGAAGCAGCCGTCGGTGAGGTCGCTGGCGAACACGCGCGCGCCGGGCACGTGGTGGGCGATGGCGCAGGCGAGGTTGCCCGAGCCGCAGCAGACGTCGACGACGGTGGGCGCGGGGCCGGCGCCGGCGACCAGCGCGATGGCCTCGCGCGCCAGCAACTCGGTCTCGGGCCGGGGAACCAGGGCGCCCGGGGCCACCAGCAGCTCGAGCCCCATGAAGGGGAAGGTGCCCCGCTGGTAGACGTCTCTCACGTCGGGCTGGGCGCCGCTCATCGCTCGGCCAGCCCCGTCTTCTTGATCTTCCCCGTCGTCGTCTTCGGCAGCTCGTCGAGGAAGGCGATGTGCTTGGGCACCATGAAGTTCTCGAGGCGCTTCTGGCACTCCTTCATCAGCTCCTTCTCGGTGAGCGTGACGCCCTGCTCGAGCACCACGAAGGCCTTCACCGCCTGACCGAGGAGCTCGTCGGGCACGCCCACCACCGCGGCCTCCTTCACCCCGGGGATGTTCATGAGGGCGCCCTCGACCTCTTTGGGCGCCACCTTCTCACCGCGCGACTTGATGATGTCGTCGCTGCGGCCCACGAAGTACAAGTAGCCCTCGTCGTCGAGGCGGCAGAGGTCTCCGGTGTGCAGCACCAGCTCGCCGGGCACCGGGCCGGGCTTGAGCTTCTCAGCGGTGGCCTCGGGCTTCTCCCAGTACCCCTTCATCACCGTGGCGCCGCGAATCACCAGGGTGCCCACCACGTTGGGGCCCACCTTGTTGCCCTGCTCATCCACGATCCACAGCTCGGTGTCGGGAATGGCCACGCCCACGCTGGTGGGCTTGCGGTCGATGTCTGCGGGCGGCAGGTACGTGCAGCGCTTGCACTCGGTGAGGCCGTACATCGAGTAGATGCGCGCCTTCGGGAAGAGGTCGCGCAGCATGGTGATGTGCTTGACCGGCAGCGCCGCGGCGGTGTTGGTGACGAAGGCGATGGAGGAGAGGTCGAAGTCCTTCAGCTGCTTCATCTCGGCCAGCACCGCGAAGATGGTGGGCACGCCGGGGAAGCCGGTCACCTTCTCTTCGGCCATCACCTTCAGCACCTGCGCGGGGAAGGCGAAGCTGCGCTCGAGCACCAGCCGGCCGCCGACCCGGAACGTCATGATGAGCTGGTACAGGCCGTAGTCGAACGCGAGCGGCAGCACGCCCAGCACCACGTCGTGCTCCGTCATCTCGAGGTACGTCGAGATGCTGGTGCCGGCGGTCAACATGTTGCGGTGCGTGAGCATCACGCCCTTGGGGTCTCCGGTGCTGCCCGAGGTGTAGATGATGGCGGCGAGGTCGTTGTCGAGGCAGCGGCGCGCCGGCGGCCCGTGGGTGACGTGGGCGAAGTGCGCGCGCTGCTCGGCGAGGGCCGCGCCACGGGCCAGCGCGCTCGCCCACCCTTCGGGCGCCTTCACGCCCTCGAGCCTCGCCGCGTCGAAGGCGCCGCTGACGATGGTGCGCACCAGGTGCGGCGTGCTCGGCGCGCTCTGGGTGAAGACCGACGCCAGGTGCATGTCGGTGAGGAGCACCTTCGCCCGGCAGTCGTTGAGGTAGTACGTCAGCTTGTCGTGCTTGGTGAGCGGGTTGACGATGCTGACGATGGCGTTGGCCTTCAGCACGCCCCAGAACGACACCACGGTCTCGACGGTGTTGTCGGCGAAGATGACGACGCGGTCGCCCCGCTCGACGCCCGACGCCACCAGCGCGTGGGCCAGGGCGTTGGCCTGACGGTCGAGCTCGCCGTAGGTGAGCCGGGCGCCCTTGCACACCAGGGCCACCTTCTCGGGAAGCCGCGCGGCGGTGGCCTCGAAGAAGTCGTGCAACAACGGCGTCGCGGAGCGGTGCAGCGCAGGCGGCGGAGCGAAGGTCATGCGGAAGGTCCCCCGGGCAAGAAGTACGGCTGGGCCGGGCGCGAACCCGGCGGTGCGACACGTCAGAGCTGGTGCGTCTCGTTGAAGATGGGCTCGATGAGGAGCGGCGGCAGGTGCCCGTAGCGGGTCGCCCGGCGCTTCGAGGCGATGTCCTTGAAGACGCGCTCCACCTGCTCCGCGGTGAGCCCCAGCACCGGCGCCACCTCGGCCGCGGGCACCGCGTGGTTCACCGCGTAGAGGCACAGGTCCATGCGGTCGTACGGCAGCGCGAAGTAGAACTCCTCTTGCGTCTGCGGCAGCGAGTAGGTGTCGGTGGTGGGCGGCCGGCGGCGGATCTCTTCGGGCACGCCCAGCGTCTCGGCCAGCGCGTAGACCTGCGTCTTGTAGAGGTGCGCGATGGGCTTGATGTCGGCGGTGCCGTCGCCCTGCTTGACGAAGAAGCCCTGGTCGTACTCGAGGCGGTTGGGCGTGCCCACCACGGCGAAGTTGAGCCGATCGGCGTGGTAGTACTCGACCATCTTGCGCACGCGCTGCTTGTAGTTCGTCGCGGCCACCAGCTTCAGGTACGCGGTCAGCGGCAGGCGCGCGGTCTTCAGCTCGCCCGCGGGCGACTGCACGGTGAGCTGAAAGACGTTGAGCCGGTCGGAGTCGATGATGGACGGCAGGGTGATCTTGCTCTTCCACCCGGCGGTGTACTCGGGGAACACCTCGCCAATCGCCTCGTCCTGGCGGGTGTAGCAGCCGGCGCCCTCGAGCGCGGGCGCGATGGGCTCGGTGACGGCGTCGATGCCCAGTGACTTCGCGAACAGCTGGCCCAGCTCGAGCGACTCCGACGCCGAGTGGTGCTCGGGCATGAAGAGACCGAAGACCTTGTCGGGGCCCAGCGCCTTCACCGCCAGCGCGGCGCACACCGAGCTGTCGATTCCTCCCGAGAGGCCGATGACGACGCCCCGCTTCTTGAGCGTTCCCATCACCCCGGCCTTGAACCACGTCGCGATCCGCGCGACCTCGGCGGGGCGGTCGATCGTCAGCACGTTCTTGTCGAAGGGCACGCACGGAACTTACCCGCCGAGGTGAACGACGCACGCGGTTTCACTCCCACGAGACGACCGGGCCCAGGTGGTGACGCGCCGCCGCGTTCTGCGTTAGGGGAGAACGGGTGAACCGCCGTCTGCTCGTGCAGCTCCTCGATGACGCCCGTGAACTGGCTCGCTCCTACCCGCACCCCGTCTCGAAGCGCCGCGTGCTGCGCACCGACGGGTTTCAGCTGCTGTTGCTCCAGCGCCTGCGCGAGGCCGCGCGCCGCCACCACGTGCCGCTGGTGAACCACGCGCTGCGCCGGATCGCGACGGCGGTGTACGGCACCGAGATCGGCAACGACGTCACCCTCGGCGTGGGGGTGAACTTCATCCACCCCATGGCGGTGGTGATCGGCGGCGACGCGCAGGTGGGCGCGCGGGTGCGCTTCATGGGGTGCAACACCGTCGGCACCGCGCGCGAGAACGGCTACCCCATCATCGAAGACGACGTGATGGTGGGGGCGGGCGCGCGCATTCTGGGGCCGATTCGAGTCGGCCGCGGGGCCGTCATCGGCGCCAACGCGGTGGTGCTGCACGACGTGCCGGCGGGCGCGGTGGTGACGGGCGTGCCCGGCGTCGCGCGCACGCCCGACGTCGGCGAGCGTCAGGCGGGCTGAGCCGACCTGCAGGCCCGGGGAGCTCGCGGCCCACGCGGAGGCCGCGCGAGACTGCGGAGGCCACGAGACTGCGGAGCTCGGCCCAGATGTGCTGACCGAGGTGACGCGCTCAACCCGACCGACCGTCGCGGGTCGGCGTCCACGCGCTCAGCGGTCGGGCCAGCCGTTCCAGGGGAGCGGCGGATCGCCGGCGTCGAGCGCCCCCAGGAACGCCAGCAGCGCGGAAAGCTCGGTCGACGACAGCGGGGGGCCACCGACGTGCGCCTCGACCGCCGCGCCGAGCTCGGCGAAGCGCCCGTCGTGGCCCCAGGGCCCGGTGCGCGCCACGTTCCTCAACGTCGGCGTGCGGTAGGCCCCTTCGTCTTCGGCGCGCGCCGCGGGGAGCGGCGCCTGCTCACCGTCGTGAAAGGGGCCCTCGCTCGTAAACGGCGACGAGCGCAGCACCACCAGCGCCTCGGCCCGCGCGCGCGGCGGTGCGTCGACGAGGCCGACGGCGTGGAAGTCGTCGTCCGAGAGCAGCCCACCGCGGTGGCACCCGAGGCAGCCCTTCCTCGAGAAGACGACCAGCCCCTCGCGCTCGGCGTCCGTGAGCGCCCGGGCGTCTCCGTCGACGAAGCGCTCGAGCCGCCCAGGCCCGAAGGCCAGCCGGCGCTGGTACGCCTCGAGCGCCTTGCCCACGTTCGCGGCGACGAGGTTGATGGCGTCGCGGTCGGCCTGCGCCATCGCGTCGAACGCCGGCAGCCCCGGCCTCCCACGCGCAGGAAACCGCGCCGCGTCCTCGAGCGCCGGCAGCGCGCCGAAGAGCGCCTCGTAGCGCGCGCGGTAGGACGCGGCGACGCGGTGGGCGAGCTCGAGGCGGGTGAAGTCCATCTCCTTCTCGTTCTCGAAGGCCAGCAGCGGCTGCGACCACAACGAGTCGGCCTTCCCGTCCCACATCTGCCAGCGGTGCCAGGCCGCGCCGTAGATCGAGGGGCTGTTGCGGTCGACGCGCTCGAGGCCCATCGAGGTGGCGCGCGCGTCGGCGAACTGCCGCTCGGGGATGTGGCAGCTCGCGCAGCGCACCGAGCCGTCTCGACTCAGGCGCGCGTCGAAGAAGAGCTCGAAGCCCAGCAGCGCCGCAGCCTCGTCATCGGCGAAGCGGTTTCCCGCCGAGGCCGGCACCGCCGGGGCGAGCCGGAGCGTCGAAAGCGACGCGCACTCGACGCTCGTCAACGCCGGCGCCGTTGGGCACTCGACGCACGCGGGAAGGCATGCCACGAGGCTCAGCATGGCGACGATGACGCGCACGCTGTTTACATGCACCCGGGCGGTGCTTTTCGCCAGCCTCGCGGCCTGCTCGGGCGTCGCCACCATGGAGCCCTTGCCCACGCCCGACACGCCCGTCGACCGGCCCGGCCAGCAGGTGGCGGTGGTGGTGGACCAGCCGACGCGGCCCAGCGCCGAAGACGGCGCTCCCTTCGAGGGGCCCGACGCGCCGCTGCTCGAGGGCGTCGAGGTGGTCGCCAACCGCGACAGCGTGGTGGTGGTGCTCCCCGCGGTGACGGGCGCCGTTGACTACCGCGTCTTCCGCCTGCCTGCGGGCGCGCGCGTCACCACCGAGGGCCCGGGCGAGAAGGTGACGGGCACCACCCTGCACTGCGCGGGCTACAGGCAGCACAACGACAAGGTGACGGCGACGCGCGAGCTGCTCCGCGTCGTCGAGGTGACCGACCTCTCGGGCCCCACCGCCCTCGTCGTCGAGGCCATCGACACCGCCTGTCCCTTCCCTGGCCTGCTCGCGCCCCGCCACGCCGACCTGCAGGTCACCATCGACGAGGTGCCGGTCGTCGACCGCGTGCCCTTCTCGTTCTTCACCGAGGCCGAGGTGGCGGCGAGGTTCGGCAGCCTCATTCGCAACGGCCACGGCAAGGGCGCGACGCTGGCCAGCCAGGGCCCGGTGGCGTCACCCCGCGTGCTGGCGCGCACCACCGTTCGCGTCACGCCCACCGGCAAGGCGGCGCCGCGCACCAAGGACTTCTTCGACGACTTCGACGGCACCTCGGGGCCGATGACGGCGATGACGCCAACCACCTCGGGCCGGCGCGCGCACATGGACGGGCGCAAGGCGTCGAACTCGAGGTGGGACTTCTACGTGTACAACGACGAGGAGGAGGCCGCGCAGCTCGACGAGACGCGCGGGCTGCTGCGCGTCACCCTCCCCGACTGGATTCAAGACGTCTTCTCGTCGGTGGTGGCGGTGCCGCGCCGGCCGGCGAAGCTGTCAGAGACGAACTACCTGCACCTCACCTTCGAGGTCGCCTCGAACGCCACCTCGCGTCGCTACTGGTGGGTCGGCGTGTGCGGCGCCGCGGCGGTGGGGCAGACCTTCGACGCCTCGAACCACTTCGCCGGCAACCTGGTGCAGACGCCCTTCTTCTACCAGGACGACGGCTACAACCCCTCGCTCGAGAAGTGGAGCTGCCTGCAGTTCTTCCCCCGTGACGGCTCGCCGTTCGAGATCGCCGGCGCCTCGCGCTCCGAGAGCGACGTGCGGGTGATGCTGAACAAGGCCGGGGGCGGCGACCGCGACAGCGTCGTCAACCTCTCACCGGCGCAGTACCCGGCCTCGGCCGCCAAGCCGAGCTGGTTCCGCATGCAGACCGGCGGCGTGCTGGGCGCGGGTCTCCTCGACGACCAGCTCCTCGTCTCACCGCGCACGCGCTTCGACGCCTGGGTGCGCCGCGACCGGCTGGTGCTCTACGTCAACGGGCAGCAGCGGCTGTGCAACGACTTCGGGCCCCACCGCCTCACCATGGCCGAGGGCGCGGTGGCCTTCGGGCAGGTGCTGTACCACTCGGCCGCCGAGCGCCTCGAGTTCGCCCGCAGCTTCAACGACCGCACCGGGCAGCGCTACTACCTCGAGAACGCGCCCTACGCCGACGAGCGCGAGTGGGACAACGTCGGGTTCGAAGAAGACGTCGGCGCCCCGGCGGGCTTCGACGCCTCTGCCTGTTACCTCGCGAAGTAGGGAGGCCTCATGAAGTACGTCCTCAAGCGCGCCCTCACCATGTTCCGCCGCGACCTCGGCAAGGGGGTGTCTCCGACGCGCCTGGCCAGTCGGGCCGCCCGCTACTCGTACGAGGTGGGCAGCGCGATGCTGTGGCTGCGCGGGGTGACCGAGCTGGGCAAGGGCGTGCGGTGCTACCACCGGCCCCGCATCGACAACGACGGCACCATGCGCATCGGCCGCAACACCCTGCTGCGGAGCATCCTCGTGCCGGTGGAGCTCACCTGCGCCGAGGGCGCGCTGCTCGAGATCGGCGAAGACTGCTTCATCAACTACGGGGTGAGCGTCGGCTGCACGAAGCACGTGGCCATCGGCGACCGCTGCCGCGTCGGCCCGTACACGATGATCATCGATACGCCCTTCCACGACGCCTACGACCGCCTCAAGCGCCCCGAGGGGCAGCCCACCATCATCGAGGCCGACGTCTGGCTCGGCGCCAAGGTGAGCATCATGCCGGGCGTTCGGGTCGGGCGCGGTGCCATCGTGGGCACCGGCGCGGTGGTGACGAAAGACGTGCCGCCCTTCGCGGTGGTGGGCGGGGTGCCGGCGAAGCTCATCGACCGGCTCGACCCCGAGAAGTTCGTGATGCCGCCCGGCTACTCGCCCCGTCGCGACGGGGCCTGACGCCGCTCAGGGTGCCCGGCGCTGGGCCCGCAGGGTGCGCAACAGAATGGCGACGAAGCGCGGGTCGTTGACGAGGTACCGGCGCCACAGCCGGGTGGGCTCCTGGCCCAGGCGGTAGAGCCACTCGAAGCCGGTGTTGCGCATCACGGCGGGCGCGCGCTTCACGGTGCCCGCGAGGAAGTCGAGGCTCGCGCCGATGCCCAGCATCACCGCCGGCTTCACCCGCTCGGCGATGGCGTCGATGAGGAGCTCCTGCTTGGGGGCGCCGAAGGCCATCATCACCAGGTCGGGCTTCGCGGCGGCGAGCTGCGCGGCGATGGCGTCGACTCGCGCGGTGTCGCCCAGGCGCACCATGGGCGCGTCGGTGCCGACGATGGTGGTGCCGAAGCGCTCCGTCGCCACCTTCGCGGCCTTCTCGGCGACGCCGGGGCCGGCCCCGAGGAAGAAGACGCGGTAGCCCCGACGGGCGGCGAGCCTCAAGGTGGGCTCCAGCAGGTCGGAGCCGGCGACGCGCTCGGGCAACGGCCGGCCAAGCACGCGAGAGGCCCACACCAGCGGCATGCCGTCGGCGAGGCAGAGGCTGGCCCGCTGGTAGGCCGCCGCGAAGGCCGGGTCATCGTCGACGTTCACCACGTGGTCGACGTTGGGCGTGAAGACCGAGCCCCCCTGCCGCGCGTCGACGAGGGCCTCGATGCGGTCGATGGCCTGCTGAAAGGTGACGACGTCGACGGGGACGCGGCCGATGGTGAGGCGCTGATGAGACATCGACACCTATGGTACGGGCTTTCCGGCCTGCCCATGAGTGAGAACCGATGACGCCCGATGCCCTGGCCGCGATGACGGGCCGCGCGCTGCCCCGCCCGGCGCTCGAGGTGGGCGTGGGCGCCGCGTTGGCGGGCCTGGGCGTGTCGTTGTGCCTGCACCGCGTCGCCGAGCGCCCGCGCGCCACCGACTGGCAGCCCGGCCTGGCCATCGCCCCCTCGACGCTCGACGACCTGCTCGAGCTGCTGCTCTCGAGGCGGCCGGGCACCAGCGCCCACTGGCTCTCGCTGTCCTTCGACGACGGCTACCGCGACGCCGCCGAGTACGTGCGCACCCGCGCGGCCCGCTTCCCCTCGGTCGAGTTCTTCTTCTTCGTCTGCCCCGCCAAGGTCGAGCGGCGCGCGGGCTTCCGGTGGGACCTGGTGGAGCAGCGCCTCATCGCGGGTACGCCCCGCGCCGAGGCGCTCGAGCTCCTGGCGTCGCCGCACCTCAACGCCACCGAGAACACGCGCGCCGACCTGCGCGGGCTGGCTGACGTGCCCGAGTTCGCCATGGCCACCCCCGACGAGGTGAGGGCGCTCGCGGCGCTCCCCAACGTCATCGTGGGCAACCACTCGAACCTGCACGCGAGCCCGGTGACGCTGCCCGACGCCGAGGCCGCCGCCGACTACCGCGCCTCACGCGACGACTTCGAGCGCCTCTTCGGCCGGCAGCGGCACTTCGCGTTCCCCTTCGGCACGCCGCAGCACCACTTCCAGCGACGGCACGTCGAGCTGCTCCGTGCGCTGGGCGACTTCACCGTGTGGACGACCGAGGCCCGGCCCTACCGCCTCTCGGAGCGGCGACCCGGCGCCGTGCTGCCCCGCTACCCCGTCGATGGGCAGCGGTCGGCGGCGGAGCTGGCGGGGTGGCTGGCGGCGCGCGCGCTGGCCTTCAGGCTCCGCGGCACCCGCCACCACTTCTGACGACTCAGCGCATCGACTCGATGGTGACGGCGCCGAGGAACTTCTGCTTCCCGATGATGCCCACCGTGCCTTCGGCGTCTTCTTTGCGCGTCACGCCCAGGTGCACCACCAGGAGCGCCGCGTCGCACACCATCGCCAGCGGCACGCCGGCCTGCTGTGAGATGACCGACTCGACGCACACCACCGCGAGCCCGCCCTGGTCGACGTGCTGGCTCAGCTCGACGATCAGCTTCGACACGCCGGCCTTCTCGAGGCCCTCGGTGAGGAACAGCTTCGCCGGCGCGCCCCGGGCCAGCCGCGCCACCTCGACGACGGCCTCGGCGAAGGCGCTGGCCGACATCGACGGGCTGGCCGGCACCACCGCGAGCGACTGCCAGGTGCCGCGCATCACGCCGGCGAGCTGCTGGTAGACCTGCTGGGTCAGCCTGGGCCGGCCGTCTGTCTTCGCCTTGCTCATGGCCGCGTCTCACCCTCGCGTGTCGTGCGTACCCACGTCTGTGGTTTCTGCCCCGCCCGGCCGCGCACCGCGAGCGCCACCTTCCACGCCACGTAGGCCGGGGCGAAGGCGAGGTCCAGCAGGCCGCGCAGGCCGGTGCCCGAGTGGAGCCAGCCCGCCCCCACGTAGAGCCCCAGCGCCGTGACGCAGGCGGTGAAGAGCGACAGCGGCGCCAACCCAGCCGGCGAGGGGAAGAAGAAGGCCAGCGCCCACGACGCCACCAGGCCGGCGCCGGCGGCCATCACCACCCGGCTCAACGGCGGCACCAGCACGTCCATGGCGAGGTCGAGCAGCAGGCCGTCGCGCTTCTTCAGCGCTTCGGACAACAGCGGCCACCCGTGGAGCTTCACCATCTCGGCGCGGCCGTGCTCCCAGCGCCGCCGCTGCGACACCGACGCCGCTTCGCCCGACACCATCTCGCCCAGCACGTCGGCCTCGCCCACCCACCACACCCGGTGGCCCCGGCGGCCGATGCGAATGCCGTACTCGAGGTCTTCGACGAGCGAGAAGGCGTCGTGCGGCACCTCGCGCAGCAGGGCGGTCGAGAAGCACATGCCGTTGCCGCGCAGCCCGCACGAGACGCCCAGGCGCTCCCGGGCGGTGGAGCGCACCTGGTGGAACATCGCCAGCGCGATGCGCATCAGCCGCGTGCGCCACGAGGCCAGCGGGTTGGCGACGCCGTAGTGCGCCTGCATGGCGGTGGCGCCGCGGGCCAGCCGCGCCGCGTAGGCCGACAGCAGGTTCTTCGAGACGACGGTGTCGGCGTCGACGACGACGCAGGCGTCGGCGGTGCCCTGCCCCAGGCTCCACTCGAAGGCGTGGGCGAGCGCGAAGCCCTTGCCGCGGCGCTCGGCGTCGGCGCGCTCGAGCACCGTGGCGCCGGCCTCGCGCGCCTTCTCGGCGGTGGCGTCGGCGCAGTTGTCGGCCACCACCACCACCCGAAAGAGGCTCGAGGGGTAGTCGAGGGCCAGCAGGCTCTTCACCGTCGCGCCGATGCCGGCCGCTTCGTCGTGCGCCGGCACCACCACGTCGAAGCGCAGCGTCGCGGGCGACGGCGCGACCGGCGGCGGCAGGGGGCGAGACAGCAGCGCCAGCCCGCCCAGGTAGCTGCACGCCACGAAGACGGGCACGCCCAGCAGCGCCAGGCCGCAGGCGACGGCGACGGCCGCCGTCATGACAACTTCACCTGGCTCACCACCGGCAGGCCCAGGCGGCGGCTGACCTGCCAGGGCTCGACGAAGGTGCCGGAGCGCAGGTCGCGCGCGGCCCCCGTCACCAGCGCGAGCCCGAGCGCCGCCACCACCACCGCCACCATCAGCACCACCGCGTTGGGCGAGGCGGGCTTGCGGGGCACCGAGGCGGGCCGCACCACGCTGTAGCGGTACTTGAAGGCCGCGCGCGCCGTGTCCTGCTCGATGCGGGCGCCGTCGATGCGCATCATCAGCTCCTCGTACTTGGCGGCCGCGACGCGCAGGTTGTTGCGGGCGTGCTCGACGAGCGGGTCGTCGGAGAGCTCCGAGTTGGTGAGGGCCACCTGGGTCTGCTGGCCGCGCCGGGGCGAGGCGCGCGGCGAGGCGCGCACGGGCTCGACGACCGAGTCTGGGTCGCGGCCGCCCTTGCGGCGGTACTCGGCGATGAGGCTCTCGATGTCGGCCTTCACCTGCGACATCTGCGGCGAGTCGCCCTTCATCTGGGTGATGCGCTGCTGGGCGTCGATGACGACGGGGTGCTGGTCGGCGTACTGCACCCGGTAGTCCTGCAGCTGCACCGTCAGCTCGCTCAGGCGCCGGCTGCGAAAGTCCTCGAGGTCGGCCAGGGCGCGGCGCTTGGAGTTGAGCAGGAACTTCAGCTGCGCGAGCTCCTGGTCGGTGGCCCCCGGCGCGGCGTTGGGCGGAGGCTCGGGCGCGGGCGGCGGCGGGAGCGGCGCGAAGGCCTGGCCCGTCTCTCCGGGGGGCACGGGGCCGCCGCCGGTGGCGCCGCCCTTGCGCCGCTCCTCGCGAACGCGCTCGAGCTCGTGGAGCGCGTCGTCGACGGCCTTCTGCACCTGCGAGGCGTGGCTCTCGAGGATGGCGAGGGCCTCGCTGATGGCGGTCATCTCGGTGACGTGGCGCGTCTCGAGGAAGTTCTGCTGCGCGGTCTCGACCAGCAGGTACGCCGTCTGCGGGTCCTGCCAGTCCACGGTGATGGTGACGGTCTGCGCGTCGGTCTCGACCTTGAGCCGCTTCTCGAGCGTGCCCACCATGGCGTCGATGCGGTCCTCCTCGGTGATGGGGCCGGTGACGAGCCGCATCAGCAGGTCCTTCACGCGCACCGCGGGCGGCCGGTGCTCTTCCCAGCTCTTGAGCAGGTTGGTCTGCTTGATGAGCGAGACGAGGTTGTCGTGCGCGAAGATGAGCTCGCGCGCGGCGCGCGTCGGGTCTTCGGACTGCAGGCTCGAGCGGGGGTTGCCCAGGGCGCGGATGATCTCGTTCTGGTTCGCCAGCAGCCGCGCCTCGGCGTGCCAGGTGCGGGGCACGAGGAAGACGGCCACCGCGCCGAGCCACAGCACCAGCGCGAACACCAACAGCGTGAAGAGCCGGTGGCGCCGCACGCCACGAAACACGAAGCCGATGACGTTGCGAATCAGCGCGTAGTCGAAGAGGTCGAGCGACTCTTCGCGGGGCGTCGGCGAGGTGGGCAGCGGCGCGGCGGGGTGGCTCACGTGGCGTCCTGGCTCAGGGTCTCTTCGACGGCGGCGAGGAACTGCGCCTGGGTGAAGGGCTTGGCGAGGTAGCACTTGACGCCCAGCTCTTCGGCGTAGGCGCGGTCCTCGGGCATGGTGCGGGCGCTGATCATCAGAATCGGCATGCCCTTGAGCGTCGGCGACGCCCTGACGTGGTCGCACACGTCGTAGCCGGACGACTCGGGCAGCATCAGGTCGATGCACAGGAGCGAAGGCCGCACCTCGTCGAGCTGCGTGATGGCCGACCGCCCATCAGCGGCGAAGGTGACGGTGAAGCCCTTGCGCGTCAGGTAGGCGCCGATGACCTTGCGGATGTCGGGGTCGTCGTCGACGACCAGCGCGGTGTGTTGGTGCTCGCTCACGACGGTGGGGTCCCCCGGGTGGGTGTTAGCAGAACTCAAAAGGCGGTGGTGTCGCGGTCGCGCACGACGGCGGCGATGGTGACGGCCCACAGGGCCTGGCCGGGCTGGCCGGTGCGGGGCTGCTCGGTCCACACGAAGCGGCCGGTGCCCACCAGCGCGAGCCACGACGACGGCTCCCAGCGCAGCGAGGCCTCGCCGAAGGTGGCGCTGTCGCCGGCCTGCTGGGCCCGCCCGATGGGAATGGCGTAGCCGGTGCCGGCCGCGGCCGAGGCGCTCAGCTCGCGGGTGAGCCGCGAGGTCGCCGAGGCGCGCCCCTCGAGGCGCTCGTAGACCAGGCCGGTGAAGCGGTCGGCGAAGGGCGACAGCAGGGCGCTCAGCTGCACCTGCACCGGCGTGCCCCCGGGCTGGAGCGACGAAGACACCGACGCCGAGGCGACGGGCAGCACCTCGGAGAAGAGGCCGGGCAGGGGCCCGCCCTCCATGGCCACCACGCGCTCCCGCGTGACGCCCACGCCGCCGCCCAGGGACAGCGAGGTGGCGCGCGTCGCCTGCCACTCCACCGTCTCGGTCAGCAGCGCGATGGACTGCTCGGCGCCGGTGTTGAACCAGGCGTGGCTCGCCTGGGCCCCCGTGAGGAGCCCGAGCCGGCGGTCCACCCTCAGGCGCAGGCTCGCGGTGCCGACGGGGCCGAACTGCAGCGGCAGCTGGAGGCCGCCGGTGGGGTCGCCCGAGAGCAGGTAGCCCGCCGAGAAGAAGAGCGAGACGCCGTCGTCGGGCGTCGCGTCGAACGCCAGCAGCGAGGCCGAGCGCACGTAGGGCACGGCCCCCAGCGTCTGCACCTCGAAGACGCCGGTCGGCCGGCCGCCGGCGGGCAGGCGCAGCGAGCCGATGTCGGCCACCCCGTACGAGGCCTCTTCGCTCAACAAGAGCGAGGCCCGCGCGAAGCGGTGCGTGAACGAGGCGACGCCGTGGTGCAGGGGCAACACCCGCGCGGCGACCTGCGGCTCGCGGATGATGAGCTGCGGGGCGTAGCGCAGCAGCAGCACCGTGCGGCCCCACGCGAGGGTGCCGGTGGCCGAGGGGTCGAGCTGCAGGTCGGTGGTGGCGCCTACGGCCACGTCGCCGGGCAGCGGGGAGCGCGTCGAGACGGTGGTGGTGGCCGACACCTCGTAGCCCGCCACCGCCGCGGCCGCGTCGACGGCCAGCAGCGCGCAGCAGACGGTGGCGGCGCGCGCGCTCATTCGGCGACGACGACGTCCTGGGGTTGGAGCAGGAACTTCACCGACGCCTGGTCGCCCGACGTCAGGGCCTCCCAGGTGAAGCGAATGCGCACCGGCTTGTCGACGGGCCCGGGCTTGCGCAGCACGAAGAGGCCGTCTTTGTGCGCGAAGTCGGTCAGGCCGCCCGCGGCGGCGATGGCGTGCAGCACCCCGGCGCCAGGCTCGAGCGTCACCACCCCGGCGCGCACCACCTCGCCCACCACCGACACCGTCAACGGCCGCATCTCTTCGAGCGAGACGGTGACGACGGGCGTGTTGATGAACTCCTTCAGGCGCACCTGCAGCTCGGCGGCGACCTGGGTGGGCATCTTGCCGGCCACCACCCAGTCGTTCACCAGCGGCAGCGACACCTTGCCGTCGCCGCGCACGCGCACGCGCGCCGACATGGCCTCTTGCTGGAACACGCGCACCTGCAGCGTGTCGCCGGGCCCGATGACGTACTCGCCCGGCACGTGCGCGCCGTAGGCCTCGACGGGAATGAAGACGCCTTTGGGCGCCCAGCACCCGGCCAGCGCGGGCACCAACACGAGCAGCAGTCGCAGAGAGGGCGTCATGGCGGTCTGGTTCATGGCACGACTGGAGTGGCGTTCAACGGGGCCGCGGGCTGGAGCGGGGGCGTGCTGCGCGCGGTGCGCACGAAGGCCACCAGCTCGCGCACCTTCAGCGCGCCCGAGCCCACCACCAGCGCGACGTACAGCACGGCGTCGAGGGCCAACCGCAGCGCGGGGTGCGCGCGCTCGAGCAGCCACCAGTCGAGCGCCGCCACCAGCGCGCAGGCCGCCACGGTGCGCGCGATGACGCTGACCGAGCGGCGGTCGAACGCGCGGCGCCCCACCAGCGCCGTCATCGCCACCGTCACCACCACCTCGGTGCCCAGCTGCGAGATGGCCGCGCCGATGCCCGCGCCACCCAGGCCGAACCACTTCACCGAGGCGGGGATGAAGAGCCAGTTGAGCAGCGGGTTGGCCACCAGCCCGCCGATGGAGATGACGGCCTGCGCCCACGCCCGCCCGGTGAGGATGAGCACGTTCGCCGAGAGGATGGCGACGTAGGTGAGCACGAAGATGCTCGAGAGCACCTTCAGCGAGGTGGCCGCCGGCGCGTAGGCGGCGCCGTACAGCAGCGTCACCCACTCGTTCGCGCCCAGCGCCATGAAGAGCGAGGTGGGGAAGGCGATGGCCAGCACCAGCTCGAGCGAGCGGCGCATCACCAGCGTGTACTCGTCGTCGGAGCGCGCCCGCGCCCGCGCGAACAGCGGCATCAACACCCAGCCGATCATCGGCGTCACCATCAACGCCAGGCCGGCGAGCAGGCTGGCCGCGCCGTACCAGGCCACCTCTTCGTCACCGGCCACCACCGCGAGGATGCTGACGTCGAGCTTGTTGTAGATGGTGTGCGCGGCCAGGTTGACGAACATCGGGAGGGAGCCGAGCAGCGCCAGCTTCGTGGCCTTGAGGTCGACCACCCAGCGCAGCTGCAGGTACCTCGAGGCGAGGCGGGCGTTCACCACCAGCTTCAAGAGCTCGCTCACCGCCAGCGGCAGGCCCACCACCCACAGCGGCTGGTCGAGCAGCACCGCGGCCACCGTGCCGGCGCCCCACACCAGCTTCGAGACGATGTTGAGCACCGACAGCTCGTTCACCGTGCCGCGCGCGTGCAGCAGCGCCGCCAGGCTCTGGCCGATGGTGGTGAAGAGCGCCGCCGCGCCGAAGACATGCACGATGGCCCACGTCTCGGGCGGCCGGTCGGTCAGCACCAGGAAGCCCTGCATGCCCGCGAAGAGCGCCAGCGACAGCCCCACACGCAGCGCCGTCACCCCGCCGAAGAACTCCGAGGCGTGGGCGTACCGAACCGACACCTCTTTGCGGATGTAGATGTCGAGGCCGAAGCTGGTGAGGACGAAGACGGTCGAGACGAAGGCGTCGGCGAAGTTCAAGACGCCGAAGGCCTGCGGCCCCAGGTAGCGCGGCAGCATCAGCCGCACGCCCAGCGCGATGCCCCACGTCACCATCAACGAGCCGAACAGCTTGGCCGCGTTCAGCGCGGCCAGCCGGGTCTCGCCTTCGTCGGGCTTCTGGGCAGCGAGGTCGGCCACGCAGCAAGAGTCGCGTCAGCTCGCGCCGCGGCCGGTGAACACCACGGGGAACGTCTTGAGGATGAGGCCGATGTCCTTCGTGAAGCTCCAGGTGTCGATGTACTGGAGGTCCATGTACATCCACTGCTCGAAGGAGATCTCGTTGCGGCCGCTGACCTGCCAGATGCACGTCAGCCCGGGGCGCACCGAGAGCCTGCGGCGCTGCCAGGTCTGGTACTTCGCGACCTCTTGAGGCACCGGCGGGCGCGGGCCCACGACGCTCATGTCGCCGCGGAGCACGTTGATGAGCTGCGGCAGCTCGTCGATCGAGAACTTCCGCAGGAACTTGCCCACGCGGGTGATGCGCGGGTCGCTCTTCATCTTGAAGACCGGGCCGTCCATCTCGTTCTTCGCCGACAGGCCGGCTTTGAGGGCCTCGGCGTTCTCGACCATGGTGCGGAACTTCAGCATGCGAAACGGGCGGCCGTGCAGGCCCACGCGCACCTGGCGGAACAGCAGCGGGCCGCGCGAGGTCGCCTTGATGAGCACCGCCACCACCAGCAGCAGCGGCGCGAGCACCCACAGCGCCACGCCCGACGAGACGATGTCGAAGGCGCGCTTGAAGGCCATCGCCACGGGGCGCGAGGCCACCGTCTGGTAGTGCAGGTAGCCGTCTTTGACGCCGTGGCTGCCCATGGGGCTGGCGCGGTCGAGCCGGAACATCGAGGCGGGCAGCGCGAACGGCACGCCGAACGACTCACACGTCTTGATGGCCTTCTGCATCTCGGGCGCGTTCGCCAGGCCGGTGTTGGCGAAGTACACCTCGGCGACCGGGAGCGTCCGCAGCACGCCGTCGAGGTCGTCCGTGGTGCCGACGACCTTGCCCTTGAGCTGCGCGGGGGTCGTCTCGCCGCTGAAGCGAACGAAGCCCGCGACGCGCATGCGCCCCTTGCCGTGAATGTCGTCGGCCGTGGCCCGGCCGAGCGCCCCGACGCCCACGATGAGCACGTCGTCGATGGGGCCCGACTGCGCCGAGAAGGTGCGGAACACCGAGAAGCGCATGCCGACCGCGAGCGGCCAGAGGATGAGGAGGAACACGCCGACGTTGGGCAGGCCCTTGACGCCGAAGACCAGGCTGCTGACCGCCAGCACCGTCGTCACCGCCAGCACCAGCACCGACGTCATCGCCGCGTCGTCGAAGGCGCCGCGCTCCGAGGCCCAGGGGTCGTAGTGCCGCAGGGCCATCGCGATGATGAGCCAGGTCAAGAGTGCCGGGAGCACCAGGCTGAGCGTCATCGGCTCCAGCGTGCGTGAGCTGACCCACGACGCCCCACCCAGCGCGATCAGCACCAACAGCAGGTCGAGCAGGAAGCTCACCCGCGCGACCGGTCCTGCTGCAATTCGCCCGAAAAGTGAGTGCATGTGTGTTTCTCCCCCAAACACCGGTGAAAGTTGCGGCTGATCCGTTACTGCTCCTCGATAGGTCTCCCATAACGCGGCGCAGCAAGCAACCCGCGCCAGTTGTTTCGATGAAATTCAACCACTTCGAAACTCAGAGATGTGCGTCAGTGTGCGTTCAGAACGGGACGCCGACTGGAAAACTCCAGCCAAACCAGATGTTCCATACGCGCAAAACACCATGAAAACAGACGACTCTTCTTCACGGCTAGGGTTCCCCCGCCGCTGAATTATTCCAACCATACCATAATGTCGGCCTCCGCACTACCCGAACCGGGAGCGACCGACATGCCACGACCTAAACCACTGAGAAGACAGTGGTTTCTCGACATCCACCCGCTCAACCCCTCATTTTGACCGGAGCGCGAGGTTGGCTCGATGGAGCGCTCCCCCCGGGGGGCCTCGAGGGCCGCCCGCGTGGTGGCCGCCGCAGACGCGCGTCGACCGGTGACCAGGCCGGCGGCGGGCGCAGGCTGCGAGGCCATCAGCAGCCCGGCTCCTCAGACCCATCAGGCAACCAGGCGGTGGCCCAGCGCCGACGGTGGGGCCTGGGCGGCGGCGCTCGACGTGAGCGGCGCGCGCCACACGCCGTGTCGGGTGGCGGCGCGGCCGATGACGGCCATCGCGACCGACACGAAGAAGACGAACTGCATCGACTGGGTGCCCATGTCGCCGAACGACTGCAGCAGGTAGGTGATGACGACGCCCATGGCCACCAGCAGGCCGACCCGCTCGGTCACCTCGCCGGTCACCCGCAGCGCCCGGGCGAAGAAGAAGCTGGCGACGCCGAGGTAGAGCCAGACGCCGAAGAACCCGGCGATGCCCCCTATCCACAACAGCCACAGCACCGAGTTGTGGCCGACGTGCCCGAAGGCCGACTGGGCGAAGTCGTTCGACGGCAGGAACTCGGTGAAGGCGTGGCCGAAGCCCTGGCCCAGCACCGGGTCGCGCTCCCAGGACTTGAGGAGGTTGAAGTTCTCGATGTCGCGCTCGACGTTGGAGCTCTCTTCTTCGGTGTCGGCGGCCGGCGCGACGATGGAGCGCAGCTTGGCCACCGGCTTGAACACCCCGCCCCGCGCGTTCCACCCCACGGCCACGTAGACGACGAGCACCGGAATCATCGCCACCATCACCTGGGTGAGGAAGCGCTTGGTCCGGTGCATGGGGCTCATCAGGTAGATGAAGCCGAGCACCATCACGATGTCGACGTAGGCGATGCGCCGGTCGTTGAGCCGCAGCGCCATCGCCAGGAACGGCAGCCACGCCGCCGCCTCGAAGAGGTTCCTCCACGAGGGCCACTCCCACACGCGCACCAGCGCCAGCACCACCCCGACGACGAACACCATGGTGTCGTTGTGGCCGGTGGTGTGCGGCGGGTACTCGCCCATCGGCAACGCGACGAAATAGATGAAGAACGTGCCGAGCAGCGCCTTCACCACGCTGCCGAAGACGAGCACCCGGCCCACCAGGCGCAGGTCCTTCGGGAAGTCGAAGGCCACCAGCGCCAGCATCGCCACCACCGGCATGAAGAGCAGCGCGCGAAACTGCCACAGCGCCTCACGGAAGACGCCGCCGCGCAGCAGGCCCCAGGCGATGAGCCAGCAGACGGTGAGGAACGAGAGCAAGAGGGCCGAGCGCAGCGGCCTGGGGCCTGGCATGCCGGGCGCCTCGGCCCGCGCCGACAGCCCCAGCACCCGCCGCATCACCGTCAGCGCCGCCAGCCCCATCACCGCCAGCTCGAAGCCGGTGAACCAGGCGACGTTGGTGAAGAAGAGCCGCCCCACCGGCCACAGCGGCGAGCGCCACAGGTTGAAGTACGGCCGGTCGGTGGGGTCGTCGACGGTGACGGCCAACAGCAGCAGCCCCAGCAGCGGCCACTTCAGCGGCAGCCTCCAGAGCGCGACGGCGCCCACCAACAGCCCCGTCGGGGCCAGGCCCCACGCGAGCGCGCCCTTCCCCGCCGCCAGCGCGAGCCCCGACACGAGACCCAGCGCCAGCCCCGGCCAGAGCGTGCTCCACCCCTCCGACACCATCACGCCCGACCAGCCCAGCTGCAGCCGGCCGACGACGGGCAGCCCCAGCGCCTCGCTCAGCTGCTCCCCCGAGACGACGCGGCCGCTGCGGTACGCGGCCAGCACCGCCGAGGCGAAGAACACCAGCGCGGCGGTGAGCACGAACGCCAGCGCCCAGCCGGCCCGGGTCGCGCCCTCGGGCAGCCGCGGCGGCAGCGCAGGGCGGGTGACGAGGTAGCGGTGGCTGCTGGAGCGCGCCATCGCCTCGGCGCGCAGGTGCACGTTCGAGGCCTGCAGCCACAGCTCGGCGCGCCGGGTGCTGTCTCGCAACAGCTGCTCCCGCGCGCCCGCGTACGAGGGCCACCGGTGCTCGGCGCGCGCGGCGCGCTGCTCGGCCTCGATGGCCTCGAGGCGCTGCAGCATCTCGGCCTCGACGCCTTCCCGCTGCGCGTCGAGCGCGCTCGCTGACGACTCGAGCGCCTTGATCTCCCGCTCCTGCCGCAGGCCCTGGAGCGCCCGCACGGTGCCGTCGACCACCGCCACCGCGATGTCCCGCTGGGGCCAGGCGCAGGCGATGAAGACCCGGTCGTTCTCCACCCAGACCGCGAGCTTGTCGTCCAGCATCGCCACCAGCGCGTCGAGCTTGTCTTCGTCTGACACCGGCCCGCGCACCTTCTCCAACAGCTGGTCCTTCAGCTGCATCGGCCAGGGGCGCGAGGGCCCCCAGCGGTCGAGCAGGTTGGTGCGCTTCACCATCGCCACCAGGTGCGCGCGCGAGGTGAGCTGCTCGGGCAGCTGCGCGAGGCCGCGGTCGAGCGGCGGCACCGCGTCGAAGGGCGAGGTGAGGCGATAGGTGGTGGAGCCCTCGGCCACCAGCACCTCGGCCTGCACACGCCACACGGGCGGCAGCAGCGCCGCCAGCCCCGCCGCCGCGAACGCGCACGCCAGCACGGCCGCCACCCCGGCCACCCGGTGCCTCGACAGACTCACGCGCAAGGCCTGGAGTGCAGAACGCAAAGAGGGTCTCAGCCCAGCCGGGGAACCACCACGCGCAAGAGGAACGCGTAGACGAGGTGAAAGGTGAACAGCCCGAGCAGGGCCAGGCGCAGCCCCTTCAGCGGGTGAGGCTGCCGCGCCGCCCAGATGGGGATGACGACCAGCGCCAGGGTGATGGACAGCAACACCAGCTTGCTCACGGCTGCAGCACCAGCACCGACACCGAGAGGGCCGGCATCGAGTACCGGAACGCGTTGGTGGCCGTCGCCATCACCGGGGCCTGGCGGCTGAGCTGCGCGGTCGAGCCCGCGAGCGTGAACGGCACCATCGCCTGGTAGCGCTGGGGGTGCGCGACGGTGATGGCCGCGGTGCGGGCCTGGGTGTCCTTGTTGATGACGACGAGCACGGCGCGGCCGGGGTTGGCGGCGTCGACGCTCGCGTACACCGACGCCATCGACACCTGCGAGGTGGTGGCCTCGAGCGAGGTGTCTCCGAAGGCGCCGCCCTGGCCATCGAAGTTGCGGAAGGCCTCGAAGGCGGCGTCGGCGAACGGCTCGGCGCCGTTGAGCTTCCAGTGCGTGGCCAGCTCGACCGCGTCGCGCCCGAAGATGCCCAGCACGTCGGCGGTGGCGACGGCCCCGCTGATGTGGTCGCCCGCGCCGTAGTTCCACTCGGTGAAAGCGAGCTTCGTGCCCGGGTTCAAGCGCGAGATCTTCTCACGCAGCCGGGGGAGCAGGCGAATGGCCTGGTTGTTGAGGGTCTGCACGATCCAGCTCGACTCCACATAGCTCGAGTCCCACAGGCTGCGCGGCGCCTGCACGCGGGCGGTGACCGAGGCGGCGCTGACGTCACGACCGATGATGCGCACGTTGCCGCCGCGCGCCTCGGGGTACCAGTGCAGGTCGAGGTAGTCGATGAGCCGCTTGCCCTCGGCCTGCTCGGCCGCGCGCACCTGCGCCAGGAAGTAGTCGATGAACTCGCCCTTGCCGGCGCGGTCGGGCGCGTTCTGCAGGTTGACGTAGCCGTTCCACCCGTACGAGACGAAGCCGGTGACGGGCGCCTCGGGCCACGCGCGCTTGACGGCCTTCGCGTAGTCGACGGAGCGGGTGACCAGCTCGACGTAGGTGAGCGCAGCCGGGTGCACCTCGGCGTGGGTGTCGCTCCAGAGGTCGGGCTCGTTGTCGAGCGAGAACAGCACCGGCGTGGTGCCCGCGTTGGCGCGCACCCAGGCGACGAACTCGTCCTGGTAGACGAAGGCGTCGGTGCCGTCGGGCGTCATCGAGAGCGCCGAGCCCTTGACCAATGTC
>JACSRE010000094.1 GCA_014879945.1 Myxococcus sp. | reverse complement strand
GCGGCGTCGACCGCACCCGTAAGCGATCGACTTTCCTCGGGCGGAAACCTGATCGGCGCTCTAGCGCCCGTCGCGACGCCGCCGGCCCACGCCCAGCAGCGCCAGCGCCGCCAGCACCGCGGAGCCCTCGAGCGAGGAGCAGCCACAGCCGGTCTGCGCAGCCGGCTGCGAGATGACGCCCGCGCGCGCCAGGGTCTTCGTCTCGGTCGGCGGTACTCCGGCGTCGTCCATCATCATCACGCCGGCGTCGGGCATCGGCATGCCGGCGTCCACCGGGAACATGCAGTTGACCAGGGGCTCGGCCGTCACCTGCAGGTCCTGCAGCTGCGCGCCGCCGCCGCGCGCGGCGATGGCCACGAAGACCTCCTGGTTGGCCGCGCACGGCACGCGCACCGGCACCACGCTGTCGAGGTTGCCCCCCGACGCCTGCACCGAGGTGGTGGTCTCGGCGTCGTTGGTGAGCTGGGCGCCGTTGCGGGTGAAGGTGATGGGGCTCGCGGCCCGGGTGAGCACGATCACCGCAGGTGGTGTGCCCCCGCCGAAGCCACCACCGCCACCCTGGGCGCCGCGAATGCGAATGCCCTGCGCCCCCATCGGCACCCGGAGCTTGAACTGGAACGGACCCGGCACCGTGGCCGTGCGCAGCATCGACGCCGTCGGCACCGCGAAGACCGGCCGGGGCGCCATCGCGTCGGTCACGTCGAGCACCTTCGAGCAGCCCACCACGCCCCTGGTCTGGAACACCTGCGTCATGGCGGCGCCAGCGGCGGCGTTGAAGGCCGTCGTCACGCGCGCGGCCATGATCTGCGCGACCGCGGCGAAGTCGGCGTTCGGCGCGAGCGAGACCAGCATGGCGTAGAAGGCGGCGTCGTAGGTCGCGCCGTTGTCGGCGCCGAGGTTGGCGAGGCGCCCGGCCCACAGCGCGGCCGCCACGTGCTGGCCGTCCTGGTGCACCTCTCCCCAGAGCACGTCGGGGCAGGCGAGGGTGTTCGCGAGGGTGCGCAGGTAGCTGTCCTGGCGCACGCCCATCACCCCGGCGCCCCCGACGGCGCGCGGCCCGAAGTAGGGCCCGACCTCGGGCGTGTTGCCGAACGCGCCGGCGATGTAGTCGCTCAGGCCTTCGTGCAGCGCCCCGCCCTCGTTGTTGGCCGAGCGGTTGTCGAGGGCGATGTCTTCGAACGAGAGCGCGGCGGTCGCGTAGACGACGCCGTGCCCGAACTCGTGCCACAGCACCGTCGCGTCGTAGGCGGCGTCAGCGGCGTTGCCCTGGAAGATGACCAGCGTGTCCACCCCGGTCGAGAGGCCCGGGAGCGGCAGCTGCGCGAACTGCTCCACCGGGAAGAACGCGGCGTTGTCGAAGCGGCCGAAGCTGCCCACGACGCACGCGCCCATGCCCTGGCCGATGGGCGGCGGCAGGCACTGGGGGATGCCCTGGATGTCCTGGAAGTTGGGGATGAGGACGTTGGTCAGCACCGCCGGCTTGCGGGCGGGCGTGCGGCGCTCGTCGCGCATCTGGAAGGGGCCGATGACGCCCCCGTCGACCGCCATGAAGCGCGTCGAGGCCGTGCCCGAGAGGCCGCGCACCCAGTCGTAGACGCGGTTGACGTGGTAGAAGCCGTGCACGTGCGCGAAGGTGTCTGAGTTCGCGGGGTCGTCGAGCTCCACCGCGCCGCGGTTGGCCGGCGGGTCGACCGGCTCGTAGCGGTAGTCGCCGGCGTCGCGCTGGTTGGTGGCCTGGTTCACCCGATCGCAGACCGGCAGATCGACGTTCAGCTGAAAGCCCATGAAGTTGGTCGGGCCTGACACGCGCCGGCTGCCCGCGTCGGCCGCGCAGTTGGCGCGCGTGCAGCAGTTGTAGCTGGTGAGCTGATCGCCGCAGAGCACGCCACCGTCGTTGGGCTCGGTCGCGAAGCCGCCGTCGGGGAGGAAGAGCTCGCACGTGTCGGCGATGAACGAGCCGCCGTCGCCGCGCTCGAGCGACCGCACCTCGGTCGGCGTGCGCCCGACGCCGCCGTCGAGATCGCCGGGCGAGATGGGGTAGGCGTTCAGGTCGAACCCGGCGTGGTGCACCCGGTTCTGCACGAAGAGCGCCTCGCCCGAGACCGCGTCGAGGCCGACGTAGAAGTTCTTCGAGGGGTCGTACGAGGCGACGTGCACGAGCCACCCGGCGTGCAGCTCGTCACCGACGGGGAACAGCAGCCGCTTCGCCCCACCCAGCGGGCGCGTCGGGTCGTCACGGCGCAGCGCGGGGAAGCTGACCTGCTTGCCCGCGAAGTGAAAGGCGGCGCCCTCGCTCATCTCGAACTGCGCGCGCACGGGCCGCGCGTCGACGAGGCTCGACGACACCTGAACGACGCGGCGCTGGTTGTCCACCGTGACCACCAGCTTCGCCTGGTACACGTCGAGGCCGTCGAGGCGCTGCAGGTAGTGGAGGCTGGCGCCGAAGCGCGTGGCGAAGCCGACGTCGAAGTGCAGCGTCGACGCCGGGTGCAGACCCAGGCGGGCGCGGTTGGTGAGCGCCCAGGCTCGCGCGGCGACGGCGAGATCGCCGGCCAGCGGCTCCGACAAGACGCCGAGCTGGAGCGTCGGCGCGGCGGTGGGACCAGGCCTCGTCTCGAAGGCGATGGTGGGCAGAAACACGTTCGCGGCGGTCAAAGACGCGATGAGGGTCGTAAGCATCGGGTTCCTTCGTTGGCTCCGCTCGGCCGGAGCGCTGCGGGCGCGGACACTACCGCTAATGGCAGGGTGGTGAAGCCCTCGGTGCAGCGGTTTTCTGGGATGAAATCGGGCCACGGCGACGGTAAGAGCCGCGTCGCGTTCCCGTGCAGTCGAACCCGAGGAGTCCGCCGTGGCCTACGTCGTCGCCGAGCCGTGCATCAAGTGCAAGTACACCGACTGCGTCGAGGTGTGCCCCGTCAACTGCTTCTACGAGGGCCCCAACTTCCTCGTCATCCACCCCGACGAGTGCATCGACTGCGGCGCGTGCGAGCCGGTGTGCCCGACCAAGGCGATCTTCCCCGAGAGCGACCTGCCGGCGAAGTGGAACGAGTACAAGGCGCTCAACGCCGACCTCTCGACGAAGTGGCCCGTCATCTCCGAGAAGAAGTCGCCGCTGCCCGAGGCCGAGGAGTTCAAGGACAAAGAGGGCAAGCGCTCGCTGCTCGATCTGTCCGGCGCGAAGTAGTCGGTCTCACGCCACCGAGAGCGCGCCGATCTTCAGGCCGCGCGCGGTGAGCTCGTCACGCAGGTGGTTGACGGTGTCGGCGTCAGGCGGCCCGTTCTGCCCCACCAGGCGCAGGGCGATGCGCCCCGGCCCGAGCTTCTCGATCTCCACCCGCGCCCCCAGGGAGTTGTTGAGGGTGAGCGCGAGCGCGGGCCGCTGCGACTTTACGAAGGTGTCGATGCGCTCGATGAGCGCCGCGGCCTGGTTGGCGCGCACCTCGGCCGTCACCGTCGGCCGCTGCGCGCTCGACGCGCTGGCGCGACCGAAGGGAACGTCGGGCTGCGACGAGGTCGGCTGAACGGGGTTGCCCACCGTCGTGGAGGGGCTGCGCGGCTCGAACTCCGCGAGCAGCTCGTTGACGATGAGCTCCACCACGCGCTGGGTCCGCGTCTCGTCGGTTCGGTCGTTGAGGGCGAGGCCCCGGGCGGTGACCTCGTCGGCGGTGGCGACGTGATGCGAGCGCGCCGTGTCGAGCCGCGCTGCCTCTGCGTTGGCTCCCGCGCGCGCCACCGCGCGCTGCGACTCGGCGGTCGAGACGGTGGAGGAGGTCGAGGCGGTCGTCGCCGCCACGGGGACGATCTTGACCGTCGGCGCCCCCTGCTGCTGCCTGGCCGTCAGGCCCGGCGGCGTCTTCGGGCTCCGCTTTGCCTCTTCGAGGAGCGCCTTGAAGGGGTGGGCCGAGGTGGGCTTCGGTGCGCTGGGCACGGCGGCGGCTGGGGGGCGTGAGACGCGCGAAGACATAGGGGCTGCCACCCGAGCAGGGCGCGTGCCACCTCCAACCCGAGGGATTTCCGGAGCGAAGGGTGGGGCCGCGCGCGCGCTGGCAGGACCTGCGCGTCTCGGCAGACCCGCCGTGCCGCAGAAAATCAGTGCTTGAAGCCACCCGGCTGCGCGGGGCCGATGCCGGTGAGCTCATTGATCGCCGCTGGGCAGGTGGCGATGACATTCGGGTCGGCGAGCAGGGCCCCGTACCAGTCGCGATCTTCGAAGAGCTGCGCGTCGCGCACCTCGACCTGGGTGACGTCGCGGTTCATCTCCCAGAAGCGGCCGCGCACCAGCATGCGCTGCCCACGGAAGGCCTTCTCGAGGTCGGTGTACTGCTTGGGCGCGAGCTTCGCGATGATGCGCACCGGCGGGGGCGGCTTCTTCGAGGCGTCGCCGTAGAAGTCGATCTCGGTCTTGCGCGGGTCGGGCGGCAGCCACTCGAGGATCGCGACCAGCTCGCCGAACTCCACCGGGTTGTACTTCTTGCCCTTCTTCTTCTTCGGCGCGTTCGAGCCGGCGTCGATCAAGGTGGCGCCGCCCCAGGCGACGTCGCGATCGAGGTAGGCGTCGCGGAAGGAGCCCGCCACGTCGGTCGTCACGGCGCTGTTGGCGCCCACCACCTCGGTGAAGTAGCGGTTCTTCAGCAGGGGAATCGTGAAGGCGGCCGAGTCGACGAAGGTGATGCCCTCGTTCATCATCTTCAGCTTCCCCAGGTCGATGATCTTCACCACCCCGTTGATGGCCTTGGCGGTCTCGAACCACTCGTCGGGCAGGCGCTTGTCGATCAACACCCGGCGCACCATCGACAGCAGGTACGCCATGGCCGGGAAGTTGGGCGTGGTGACCTGGTTCTGAATGGCGGCCACGAGGTTGGGGTCGAGCAGGAAGTTCTCGTCGCGCTTGTGCAGGTTGGGGCCGATCTCGGCCAGCGCGATGAAGAGCGCGCCCATCAGCTGCACGCAGCCCACCTCGGCCGAGCCCTCTTTCAACATCTTCGCCACCCGCGACTTGGCGAAGCGCCGGTCCATCGTCTCTTCGCGGTACACCACGGGCTTCCCGGTGCCGAAGAGCTCGTCCTTCTGCGCGAGCGCGGGGGTGGCAAAGGACAGGGCGAGGAATATGGACATCAGGCGCATGGCGGCTCCGAAGGTACCACGTGCGTCGAGTGACGGCGGGGCCAGGGGGGTATTCGGCGCCCCCTGTCCGAGGTCAAGCGGCGAGCTGTGGCGAGGGCTCCTTCGAGCGGTCGACCAGCAGCAGCGACACCACCGCGAAGGGCACCAGCTCGGCCAAGGACGCGAGCAGGAACAGCCGCTGGCCCCCGAGCGCGCCGTAGAGCCGGCCCGACCCGGGGAAGCCGAGGAGGCCGCCGAGGCCGAAGGTGGCGGCGACGAAGAGCGACTGGCCGGTCGATCGGAGCGAGCCGGGCGCGCGCTCAGCTACCCACGAGATGCTGGCGACGTAGAAGGCGCCGAAGCTGAGGCCGTGCAGCGCCGCCAGCGACACCAGCACCACCCACGACGTCGTCAGGCCCATCGCCGCCCACCGCGCCGCGCTCACCGCGAAGGCCAGCATCAACAGCGAGCGTGGCTTGACCCGGTGCGACCAGCGCGACCAGGTCGAGAAGACCAGCACCTCGCTCGTCACCGCCACGCTCGCCGAGAGGCTGAGCACCCACGGCGCGAAGCCCAGGGCCTCGAAGTGGAGCCCCAACGTGCCGTGGTACGGCGCGCTGGCGATCCAGTGCGAGGCGCTGGCCACCAGCAGCCACCGCACCTGCGGGTTGCTCAGCAGCCTGCCTGCCTGGGCGAGATCGGGCCGCGGCCCGGCCTTCCGGTGCGCGGGCGCGCGGGCGAGCGTCAGCCCCGTCCACAGCGTGTAGCTGGCGATGAGCGCCAGCGCGACGACGACGACCCGCCGGTCCACCACGTCGACGAAGAAGCCGAAGGCGAGGGTGGCCACCACGAAGCCCGCCGAGCCGATGGAGCGAATGCCCGCGAAGGAGCCCCCGTGCTGCTCCACGTGGCCGAGGGTGAGGCTGTCGATGACGGTGGTGGTGGCGGCGTTGAAGAGCGAGAAGAGCGCCAGGCACGCCAGCACGCCCTCGAAGGTCGAGGCGGTGAGCAGAAAGCCGAAGCCCACGAGGCTGCCGAGCGCCAGCACCAGCAGCACCAGCCCGGGGCGGCCCGAGCGATCGGCGACCTGCCCCCACAGGGGCGGCGCCACCAGCGCGAACAGCGGCCCCACCGACAGCAGCACGCCGATGCGGCCGGGCGCGATTCCGATGGCCTGGTAGTAGACGGGGAGGAACGGCAGCGTGACGCCGACGAACATGAAAAACAGCCCGTAGAACACCATCAGGCTGCGCGCGTTTGCCATCACGAGCGAAGTGCCCTATCACGCGCCGCGATGTCGGACACCGCCCCGAAGATTGACGTCGTCCCGGTCACGAACGAGGGCGAGCTGTTCCAGGCGCTCGCCATTCGTGAGGTCGTCTTCATCGAAGAGCAGAGCGTGCCCGAAGGGCTCGAGCGCGACGCCGAAGACGTCAGCGCCTTCCACGTGCTGGCCATGAAGGGCGGGCACGCCATCGGCACCGGGCGGCTGGTGGCGCTGACGGAGCCGCCGCCGGGCGAGCAGGGCAAGTGGGGCCGCATCGGCCGCATGGCGGTGCTCTCGAGCGACCGGAAGTCGGGCGTGGGCGCGAAGCTGCTGACGGCGCTGGAGGCCGAGGCGAAGAAGCGCGGGCTCAAGGGCATCAAGCTGCACGCGCAGCTGTCGGCCATGGAGTTCTACAAGCGCCACGGCTACGAGGCCGACGGCGCCGTCTTCGAAGAGGCCGGCATGCCGCACCTCGAGATGAAGAAGACGCTGTAGCGCCTACTTCGCGACCGGCTCGACGGCGGGGCGCGCCTTGAGCTTGAGGCGCTCGACCAGCTCGAGCACCGCCGGGAAGAGAATGGTGGTGCCCATGAACGAGCACAGCACGCCCAGCACCGCCAGCCAGGCGATGCTCCGCAGGCCCTCGTGGCGCGCGACGAAGAGCGCGGCGTAGCCGGCGGCGTTGCTGCAGGTGGCGACGAACGACGCGAAGCCGGTGTGCTTGAGGGCGTGGCCGATCGAGCCCGGGCCCTCTTCCATGTACCGGTGGTACAGGTGCACCGAGTTGTCGACGGCGATGGTGAGCAGGTTGGGCAGCACCACCACGTTGAGGAAGTTCAACTTCACGTCGAACAGCTGCATCGCGCCGAAGAGGCAGGTGATGCCGATGTACAGCGGCACCGTCACCAGCACCGTGCGGGTGAAGGAGCGCAGGCTGATGAGGATCATCACGAACACCACCAGCGCGGCGGCGCCCATGATGAAGGGCCCGTCTTGCCGCACGATGGTGAAGATGCGCGAGGCGATGCGGTTGGTGTCGAGCACGTGCGGGTCGAGGCCGAGCTTCAGCCCGCGCGCCAGCACCTCGTCGAGATCGGCGGCCCACTTGTCGAGCGAGTCGGCGTTGTAGCCGGTGAGCGCGGGGAAGATGAGCACGAAGGTGCCGCTGCCCTTGATGGGCTCGAAGCGCCGGCGCAGCTCGTTGGGCACCTCGGCGGGGCCCCAGGGCTGCGACTCGAGCATCTTCGCCAGCGAGTCGAAGCGGTCCTTGTCCTTGCCGGTGCGGATCGACTCGGGCACGCGCTGGAGCACGGCGCCGACCCGGGCGATGCCGGCCCGGCGCGCCTCGACCTCGGACGGCACCGGGTAGAAGTCGTTGAGCGAGGCGATCTCCTGAATCGCCGACGCCGCGCCACGCTCCGTCTTGAAGGCGCGCGAGAGGGCGGCGAGCTGGCGGGCCTCGTCGAGCGACTTCACCGCCACGATGGCCGGCGTCATGATGATGCCCAGCTGCTCGTTGATGGCCTCGTCGAGCTCGGTGGCCGGCGACTTGCCCTTGAGGCGCTTCAAGTCCTTCTCGAACGACGCCTTCGGGGCGTAGGTCGCCGAGACGGCCGCCACGGCGGTGATGGCGACGATCAGCCCCACCAGCGCGCCGGTGGGAATCCGCGGGAGCGACTTCTCTTTGCCGTCGGCGCCGAGCGAGACGGGGCGCGCCTTGAAGGGCCGCACGCGCTCGCTCAGGCGAAGAATCGCGGGCGCCATCACGTAGGCCGAGATGACGGTGGCCATCACCCCGAAGCCGGCGATGCTGCCGAACTGCTTGAACGCGTCGAAGTCGCTCATCAGCAGCACCAGGAACGCCACCGAGTTGGTGGTGGCGCTGGTGAGGGCGCCGGGGAAGGTGCCGATGACGGTGATGCGCAGCGCGGGCAAGACGTCGCTGTCGCGGCGCTCCTCCCAGTACCGCATGGCCAGGTGTGTGCCGTACTCGAGCCCCAGGCCGACGAGGATCGCGCCGAGGAAGCCGGTGACGGGGTTGAGGTGCCCGATGGTGAAGTACGCGAAGGCGAAGGTCGCCGAGATGCCGAGCGCGACCGGCAGGGCCACCACCCACAGCGCGGTGATGCGGCGGGTCGACAGGAGAATGATGGTGAGCGCGAGCATCGACGAGACCAGGCCCGCGCGGCCCAGGTCTTCGCGCATCACGTCGTCTTCTTCGACGCGCGCGACGTAGGCGCCGGTGAAGTCGGTCTCGATGTCCGGGTGCTGGGCCTTCAGCGAGGCCGTCACCTCGGTCACCCGCGTGAGGATCTGCCGGTTGAAGTCGAGATCGCCCGCCTGCTTCGTGGGCTTGACGAACATGTACAGCTCAGGCGCGGTGCGGCCCTCGATGTACTCGCTGGTGCGGGCCTGGCTGCCGTACTTCTTCTCGAGCTCTTCGAGCGTGGGCGGGGGCGCCTCGCCGAGCAGGTCGACGAAGCCGGGCAGGGCGCGCTGCTTCTCCCAGGTGATGCGGGCGTCGAGGTCGTCGGCGAGCGCGTTCAGCTTCTCGGCCGACAACAACCAGAGCGCGCGGGTCGAGAAGAACGACGCGTCGAAGTGGTACTCGACGTACGAGACCAGCTCCTTCTCTTGCTCGAGCTTCGCGGCGAGGGTGGTGGCGTAGACGCGCCGGTTCTCTTTCGAGGCTCCGCGAACGCGCACCACGAAGTAGCCGCCGCCGCCGGCCATCTCCTGAACGATCTTGAGGTCCTGCACCTCGCGGGTCGAGTCGGGCAGCAGCTCGATGAAGTCACCGCGGAAGCCCAGCTTGCTGGCGATGAAGGCGCAGGCGCCGCCCACGGTCAGCAGCACCAGGAACACCAGCGCAGGCCGGGCGAAGCTGAAGTTCACCAACCTGGTGAGCAGGTGACCGGTGCGTGAGTCAGGCGACACGACTTCACCTCGAAGGTGGTTGCTCGAGGCTTCAAACCCCGAAGACGACTGGGCGGGTGCGCGCGTAGCACGCGCGTTTCACGGGCGCTACACTGTGCCTTGAAGCGCATGAGACACCTCTTCTCCATCGCGTCGGCGACGCTCCTGTGGGCCGCGGTGACGCACGCCGACGAGCCGGGGTGGGAGACGGTGGTGTCGGGGCCGGTGACGGTGAAGAACCGCGCGCTCCCGGGCACGCCGATCAAAGAGGTGTGGGCCGAGGGCGAGGTGAACGCGCCGATCATCGACGTGCAAGACGCGCTGATGAACGTGTCACGGCTCAAGACGTTCATGCCCTACATGAGGGACGCGCGGGTGATTCTCGAGCGCCCCGAAGACCGGAGCATCTTCATCTACACGCTGCTCGATCTCCCGGTGATCGGGAAGCGCGACTACGTCACCCAGCTCTGGCAGCCGCAGGCGGTGAGCGCCGACGGCACGGGCACGTTCGAGGCGAAGTGGGTGGCGCGGCCGAAGCACCTGCCCGAGCGCAGCGGCGTCACCCGCCTGCAGACCAACGACGGCATGTGGCTGGCGACGCCGCGAGACGGCGGCAAGACGTGGTTGGTGCACAAGTTCGCGGTGGACCCCGGCGGGTGGATTCCGGCGTTCGCGGCCAACCTCGGCAACGAGAAGGGCGTCACCGACACCTACAAGAACGTCGAGCGCGAGGCGCAGAAGCGCACGAAGGAGCGCCTGGCGGCGCAGGTGCTGGCGCGCGAACAGCCCCCGGGTGGCGCGCCGGGTAGTCGCTGAGGCGCTCGCGCCGAGGCGTGCCGAGCGGGCACACGGGAGCCCAGGGCCGCTACAGGCTGAGCCCGACCGGCAAGGTGTCTCCGAGCGCCCGCGCTTCGTCGGCGGCCGAGAGCTGAACGACGTCCTTCACCAACAGCGCCCACGAGGGGGGCGCGTCGATCGCCTCGAAGTGCGCCAGCACCTTCGCGCGCGACGCCTCGTCCACGTCGCGCACCCGGTCGCCCGTCTTGCGCGACAGGAGCGCGAGCGCGAAGCCCGCCGTGTCGTGCCGCTTGGGGTCGAGCGAGAGCAGCTGCGCAATCCACGCCTCGGCCGTCTCGGCGCTCACCACGCGGTGCGCGGCGCCATGCACGGGCACCCGCGCGCCCAGTCGGCCCAGGGCCCACGCCCACGGCCCGCCGACGGTGTCGGGCGCGCCCACGCGCGAGGCGACCCACGCGCCCAGCTCGGCCTTCTTCCCCACCGGCAGCAGCTCCAGCGACGCCGCGCAGCGCACCATCTCCTCCAGCGCCTGCGGCTGAATGCCCTTCAGCTTCTCCTTCGGCACCGGGAGGCCCACCGGCACCCGCCGCGCCAGGTGCGGCTCGAGCACCGCGTAGATGGCCTGCTGCGCCGCCTCGCTCAGCCCGCTGGCGATGCGTCGCCACAGCACCCAGAACTCGGCCCACACCGCCTGCTCGCCGTGGTTGGTGACCTGCTCCTTGAACAGCGCGAACGTCTGCTCGCACCGCCACGCGTCGAGCGGGTAGCCCACGCCCGGGCGCAGCGCGTAGCCGAGCAGCTGGTACATCACCTTCTCGTGGTCCACCGAGCGGCGGCGCTTCGACACCCCGGCGGCCAGCGCCGTCCACAGCTCGCGGAGCACCGGCAGGCGCCACGTCTCGCGCGGCCCCAGAATGCGCTCGAGCGTCTTGAACAGCTGCTTGACGTCTTGCGGCTTCACCGGGAGCGGCCTGGTGCCGAACACGCGCTCCACCTCGGTCGAGGCCTCGGCGAAGCGGGCCGGCATCGACTCGGTGACGGTGATGTCCTGGCTGCGCGCGGCGCCGCGGAGCTCGAACTCCAGCCGCCAGCGCTGCTCGCCGGCGAGCGCCGCGAGCGCCAGCGTGCCCACCTCCGACAGCGTGGCCGACAGGTGCACGCCGATGGTGCTGCCCTTCGCGCCCGAGAGGATGGTGTGGATCGGCGGCAGGGGCTTGAACTGCTCGTCCTCGAGCGACACCAGCGCGCCCGCCACGTCGAGGCGATCGGCCGTCGTCGAGAAGAGCTGGAACTGCACCGGGCGGCCGAGGGTGAGCTGAAACTCGCGCTCCTTCAGCTCCACCGTCGCGCCCTCTTCGAGCCCGCGCGGCACCAGGCACACGCCCTGCTTCTCATTCGAGCCGGTGCTGACGAGCGCGTAGAAGGCCCGGGGCGCGCCCCCGCCGATCTTCTTGCCCAGCGCCCGCCGCGCCAGGCCCGAGTACGCCGCGCCGCGCGCCACCGCGAGATCGAGCGAGTCGTGCGGCAAGAGCGGCACCTGCGGCGACGAGGGGAAGAGCGCCGACACCGCCTCGACGAGCGCGTCGGCCAGCGTCGGTGAGTTGAAGACGCCACCGTTGAGCAGGATCGCGTCGGGCCGGGGCACCCCGACCCCTGGCGCGCCGAGCGCCTTGAAGCCCGCGTCTGCGTGCGCGCGCAGAAACGCCACCAGGTGCCGGGTGATGGCGGCGTCCTTCGCGAAGGGCAGGCCGAGCTCCACCACGCCACCTCGCGGCGCGCTCATCGGCGCGGCGTCGGCCGCCACCTTCGGGAAGAAGCCCTCGACGACGCTCTGCACCACCTCGTCGTAGGTCAGCTGCGACGACAGGGTGCCGCCGATCAGCTTGCTGCCGCCCGAGACGATGGAGACGGCGTGCGCGTCGGGGCCGCCCTTCGACAGCACCGTCTCTTTGGCCATGCGCGCCTGCTGAAGCGCCTGGGCCCACTGCGCGGCCGAGAAGGTGCGCCCGTCGGGGAAGAGCTTGCGCTCGAGCTGGCGCGCCAGCGCCGCGTCCATGTTGTCGCCGCCCAGCAGCAGGTGCTCTCCCACGGCGAGGCGCTGCAGGGCCGGGCCCTCGGGCAGCATGGCGACCTGCACCAGCGAGAAGTCGGTGGTGCCGCCGCCGACGTCCACCACCAGCACCAGCCGCACGCCGTGGAGCGCCTTCGCCAGGGTGTCGCGGTGGCGCGAGGTGAAGTCGTAGAAGGCGGCCTGGGGCTCCTCGAGCAGGGTGAGGCGCTGCAGCTCGAAGCCGGCGTCGCGCGCGGCCTGGAGCGTCAACGCCCGCGCGGCCTCGTCGAACGAGGCGGGAATGGTCAGCACCACGTCTTGCTGCGCGAGCGGGTGCGCGGGGTGCGCGCGGTTCCACGCCTGCGCGACGTGCCTGAGCAGCTCGGCCTGCGCCTCGACGGGCGAGAGCCGGGGCACGTCGGCGGGCGCGCCCCACGGAAGAATCGGCGCCTGGCGATCGACGCCGGGGTGAATGAGCCAGCTCTTCGCCGACGTCACCGCGCGCTGCGGAACGCGGCCGGCCTGCCAGCGCGCGAACTCACCGGTGACGCGGGAGTCGTCGCTCCACGGCATCGAGGCCGAGCCCGCGGGGAACTCGCCGGCCACCGGCTGGTAGATGACCGAGGGGAAGAGGGCGCGCGCGGCCTGCTCGCCCGGCCGCACCAGCTGCGGCACGGGGAAGTCGGTGATGGTGGCCCTCGCGCCGGCCTTCGGGTCGGTGAAGGCGACCGCGCAGTTCGAGGTGCCGAGATCGATGCCGATGATGAACGACATGAAGCGCTACTCCCGCTCGCGAACGTTGAGCTCGAGCTTCCACTGGCCCTTGCCGCCGCGCTCGAGGCACCGCACCTCGAGGGCGCCCAGCTCCGTCACCGCGGCCTGCAGGTTGACGGGCACGAGCTGGCCGACCTGGCTTCCGGCGAGCGAGGTCTCGATGGGCGGCAGCTCTTCGAGATCTTTCGCGGAGTCGGCGTTCTCGACCATCGAGCCCACCACGTCTTCGCGGCGGGTGGACGACGAGAAGAAGCGGAAGCGCGTGGGCTCTCCGACGACGAGGCCGAACTCCTGCGGCGGCACGTCGGCCTGGGTGCCCTCTTCCATGCCGAAGGGCGCGACGCACAGGGCCTTCACGGGAGGCACGTAGCCTGGCACCGCCAACATCGCGGCCTCGACGCCGACGTAATAGCTGCGCGCGGTGCCGCCGCGAATGCGAATGCCGTGGCCGTTCTTCACCCAGCCGTAGGCCGCCGCGCCACGCGCGACGGCGAGATCGAGATCGGCCCCGGGCAGCTCCTTCGCGGGCTTCGCGCCGGCCGTCGAGAGCCAGCCGTTGAGCACCTCGAGCACGCGGTGCTTGAGCGGCTGGGCCTTGAAGACGCCGCCGTTGAAGAGCACCGCCGTCGGCTGGGCGAAGCCCGTCGCCAGGTGCAGCGAGCCGGCCTGACGCGCGAGGAACGACGCGAGGTGGCGGGTGATGCCGGCGTCTTGCGCGTAGGGGAGGGCGACCTGGGTGAGGCCCGAGCGGCGCGCCGAGGCGGGCACGTCGGTGACGGCGCACCTGGGGAAGAAGCCGTCGGTCAGCAGCGCGGTGAGCTCGGCGCGGGTGACTTCGCCCTTGAGCGTGCCGCCGACGAGCGCGCTGCCCCGGCCCGGCACCGCCACCGCGGCCTTGTCGAGCTCGTCGTTCGAGAAGAGCTGCTCCTTGGCGACGCGGCAGGCCTGGGTCAGGGCGGCGAGCTGCCACCCGTCGAGCGTCTTCCCGGCCGTCTTGAAGCGCTCGTTCACCGCGAAGGCGAGCGCGAGATCCATGTTGTCGCCGCCGAGCAGAATGTGGTCGCCGACGGCGAGGCGCTCGAGCGTCAGCTCACCGCCCTGCTGGCCCACGCGGAGCAACGAGAAGTCAGAGGTGCCGCCGCCGACGTCGACGACCAGGAGCACGCTCCCGGCCTCGAGGTGGCTCCGCCAGCCGGCGCCCATCGCCTCAAGCCACGCGTAGACGGCGGCCTGGGGCTCCTCGAGCAAGGTCACCCGCGGGAGCCCGGCCTGGGTGGCGGCCTCGAGCGTCAGCTCCTTCGCGGCGGCGTCGAACGACGCGGGCACGGTGACGATCAGCTCCTGCTCGTCGAGCGGCGCCTTCTTGCCGAGCTCCTTGTTCCACGCGGCGCGCAGGTGCTCGAGCACGCGCGCGCTGGCCTCGACGGGCGAGATTCGGGCGACGTCAGCGGGGGCCTGCCACGGCAGCACCTTCGCGCGGCGATCGACGCCCGGGTGGCACAGCCACGACTTGGCCGACGACACCAGCCGGGTGGGCACCTTCGCGCCGTGCGTGCGGGCGAACTCGCCGACGACGGCGTGTTGATCGGTCTTCCACGGCAGCGCCATCGCGTCTTTGGGGAACTCGGCGTCGGCGGCGAGGTACACGAAGGACGGGAGCAGTTGGCGGGCCTCGGCGGTGCCGGGCGCCGTCACCTGCGGAATCGGGAGCACGGCCTGGTTGGGGCCGCGGCCCTCGGTGGCGTCGAGCGCGATGTACGAGAGGGCCGAGTGGGTCGTGCCGAGATCGACGCCGATGGCGTAGCGCGCGGTCACGGCAGCTCGACTTCAGCGGGAGCGATGACCTTCACGTCGACGGTGGTCGGCACCGCCGGCAGCTCGATCTTCGTGCAGGCCCAGCCGTGGTGCTTGAGGCTGCCCTTCCACGGGCCCTGGCCGGTGACGTTGCCGGTGAGGCGGAAGCGGCTGGCGTCGAAGCCCTGGGGCACGGTGATGGTCGAGCCTTCACCGTCGGTGACGACCGGCGCGAGGGCGAGGTACTGGGCGAGCACCTTCTTGCAGCCGGTGTGGACGACGCGCGCGGCGGCGCCGACATCGGCGTCCGAGGCGCCCGCGAGGTCTTCCTGGAGGAAGTCGATGAGGCGGCCTTCTCGCTGGAGCAGGCCGAGGAGGAAGAGCGCCGCGCCGTGTCGTTGCTCCGGGGTCACGACGGCGACTGGCGCAGGCAGGGCCGGAGCGGGGGCTGGCGCGGGCAGGGCGGGCGCGGCCGGGGCCGGCAGATCGCCTCTGAAGAGGATGGACAGCGCGAGTTTCAGGCGCGTGAAGAAGCTCATGGGGACGCGCGTGCGGTAGCCGAAATCTTCCTCACATGCCAATGGTTTACACTTGCGCTACACCACCCGCGCGGCCAGTGACCGGCTGGTTCCAGGAGGTCTCACGATGACTCGTTCAACCTTGTTGCTCGCTGCGCTCCTCGCCACCGCGGCGTCTGCTGCCGACGTCTACGTCAACGGCGTCAACGTCGAGGGCCTCTCGAACCAGAGCTTCAGCAAGGTGAACGTCACCATCGACGAGAAGGGCAACGTGCACATCGACGCCCCCGGCTACGCGGTGAAGAAGGTGACCATCGCCGCCGACAAGGGCAGCGCCGCGGTGCGCGAAGAGGGCGTGGTGACGAAGAAGTACTTCGTGGTCACCGAGCAGAACGTGCTCGGCCGCACCGAGTACGACATCGACCTCTACATCAACGGCAAGTTCATTCGCACCCTGCGCAGCGACGACGAGCAGATCGTCTCGGACATCACCAGGCACTTCGCGCCGGGGAAGAACTCGGTGCTGATGCAGGCGCGCAAGGTGCAGGCCCAGAAAGACCAGCCCAAGTCGACGCGCACCGAGCACTTCTTCCGCGTCATCATCGGTGAAGGCTCGATCACGGCCGATCAGGTGACCATCGAGACGCCGCTCATCAAGTTCGAGCGCAACGCCAGCGAGAGCAACGACGTTCGGCAAGAGTTCAGCGTCACCACGCGCTGAAGGTGAAAGGGAAGTCGCGACGTGTACACCATCGACGAACGCCTCAAGGGCCTGCCCGCGGTGAAGGAGCAGGTGGTGCAGCTGTACCAGTCGCTCAACCAGCCGCACCTGGCCGTGCCGGGGCGGAGCGCAGGTCCCGCGACCGCGTATGTGCTCGGGCTCCGCGGCCCCAGCGGCTTCGCGGTCTTCGTCTACCTGTACCTGAGCGAGGCCGGTGAGTGCGCCGTCTACGTGCCCACCAGCGGCACCGTGCCGGCCGACAAGTACCAGTCGGAGGAGGCCGAGGCGCTCGGCTTCGTCGAGTCCATGGGCTTCATCATGGACAACCTCAACTTCCGCGGCCGGCCGCCCGACGAGCAAGAGACGATCATTCGCAGCGCGCCGGTGTTCCAGCGCGAGCCGCCCGCGCCCTCGGCGGTGCCCGGCGTGCCCATGGAGGGCGGCGCCAGGCCGCCGACCGGCTCGAAGGGCGGGGTGGTGAACATCGGCAAGCTGTTCGCCGCCTTCTGCCTCGCCCTCTTCGTCGCCTCGTGCGCGCACGTCACCCAGGAGGACCGCGACAGCGCGCAGAGCCACTACGATCTCGCCGTCGGCCTCATCTCGCGCAACGGCCAGCAGTCGTACGTCGAGATCGAGAAGGCGCTCGAGCTCAACCCGAAGCTCGCCGAGGCGTGGCACGTCAAGGGCATCTTGCTCCACCACTCGTTCGGCAAGCTCGACGAGGCGAAGGTCGCCTACGACAAGGCGATGGAGCTCAAGCAGCCGTTCTCAGAGGCGATGACCAACCTCGGGAACCTGTACATGGACATGAAGCGCTACGACGACGCCATCGCGCTCTACGAGAAGGCGCTCGCCGACGTGCTCTACGGCGCCCCCTTCATCGCCCACGGCAACATGGGCTGGGCGTACTACCGCAAGGGCGACACCAGGAACGCGCTCGAGCACCTCAAGGCCTCGGTCACCATCAACCCGAAGTACTGCCTGGGCTACGCGAAGCTGGGAGAGATCTACGCCGAGCAGGGCCAGGAAGACGACTCGTGCAAGCAGTACACGCGCTACCGCGACGCCTGCCCCGACGCCGCCGACGGCTACCAGAAGGTCGGCCAGTGCCTGCTGCGCGCAGGGAAGAAGGAAGAGGCGGTCAAGAGCTTCGCGGTGTGCGTCGAGAAGTCCACCAACCTCGATCTCAAGGACTCGTGCCTGAAGCTCAAGGAGCAGCCGTAAGCGTGGACGTCGAAGGCCCCACGCCGTCTGCCGAGCAGGCGCGGCTCGAGTTCGGCAGGTACCTCGCCTCACACCGGGAGCGCCGTGGCCTCTCGCGCTCCGAGCTGGTGAAGGCCACCAGGCTGCCCTCGCTGCTGGTCGGCGCCATCGAAGACGGCGAGACCGAGAAGTGGCCCGAGCGCGTCTTCGTCGTCAACGCCCTGCGCACCTACGCCACCGCGGTGGGGCTGCCGGTGGAAGAGACGCTCTCGCGGTTCGATCGGCTCGCCGAGGCGCCCAGAGCAGTCGCGTTCGACCCCCACGCGCTCGAGACGGCGCGCTGGGCGCAGGCGCAGACGGCGTTGGCGGTGCTGGCGGCCGGCCTCGCGTCGGGCGTGTTGTGGTTCCTGCTCCATGGCGCGTGGGTCTTCGTGCATCGCGCGGCGTGGGGCCTTCGGTGAGCCTGGCCATCGTCGACGAGGCGCTGGTGCTCTCGACCATCGACTACGGCGAGGCCGATCGCATCGTCACGCTCTTCACCCGCGGCAGGGGCCGGCTCTCGGCCTTCGCGGCGGGCGCCCGCAAGTCGAAGCGCCGGTTCGCGGGTGCGCTCGAGGCGGGCACCCACTTGAGGGCGCAGCTGGTGGAGCGCCGCGGTGAGGTGTTTCGGCTCGACGGCGCCGACATCGTGCAGAGCTTTCATCGGCTCCGTGACGATCTGCCGCGCATCGCCCGGCTGATGTACTGCCTCGAGCTGATTCGCGAGCTGACCCGCGACCAGGAGCCGCACACCCAGCTCTTCGACGGCCTGCGCGACTACCTGCAGAAGCTCGACGCGAAAGAGGCGGGCCCGACGTCGCTGCTGCTCTTCGAGCTCGACGCCCTGGCGCAGGCGGGCTTCATGCCCAGCTTCGCGCCGTGCGCGCTGTGCGGAGAGCCGACGGGCGAGCGGCCGCGGTTCGACCCCTCGCACGGTGGGGTGTTGTGCCTGCCGTGCTCGACGAGGGTGGCGGGCGGGTTTCCGGTGTCGGCGCAGGTCGTCGAGGCGCTCTCGCGGTTGCAGGCCGGCGAACGAACGCCGCTGCCGGCCGAGACGCGCGCGCGGGCGCGGGAGCTGTTGAACGTCTTCATCGCGCACCACCTCGGCCGAAAGCTGAACTCAGTCGACTTCATGGAACAGGTGGGTACGGATTGAGCACGGGTCACGACGTGGTGTGTCTGGGCGAAGCGCTGGTCGACTTTCTTCCCGACAAGCGCGGGCAGCGGGTGCGAGACGTCACCCGGTGGACGCCGTGCCTGGGGGGCGCACCCGCGAACGTCACCGTGGGCGTCGCGCGGCTCGGCGGCAGCAGCGCGCTGGTGGGCGTGGTGGGCGACGACGAGTTCGGCCACTTCCTGCGCCAGCGCCTCGACGAAGAGGGCGTCGACACCTCGTCGCTGCGCCACACGAACGAGGGCAAGACGGGCCTGGGCTTCGTCTCGCTCACCGCGACCGGCGAGCGCTCCTTCACCTTCTACCGGGCGCAGGCGGCCGAGCAGTTCCTCGATGGGCGAGACACGAGGCGGGCCTCGAAGGTGCTCGACGCGGCGCGGGTGCTGCACATCGGCACCAACTCGCTCCTGCAGCCGAAGGCGCGCGCGGCGGTGACGGCGGCGGTGCGGCGCTCGTACAAGGCCGGCCGGCTCACCTCGTCGGACCCAAACCTGCGCCTGCACCTGTGGCCCGAGCCGAAGACGTTGCGCGCGCTGCTGGTCGAGCTGTTTCCGATGCTGGCCATCGTGAAGTTGTCGGACGAAGAGATCGCCTTCGTCACCGGCACCGACGACGTGGAGGACGCGCTCCTGGCGCTCGAGGAGCTCGGCGTGCCGCTCGCGGTGGTGACGCAGGGCGCGAAGGGCGCGACGTTTCGGTTTCGGGGACAGACCCAGCAGGTGCCGGCGCCGAAGGTGAAGGTCGTCGACACCACCGGCGCGGGAGACGGCTTCACCTCGGGGCTGCTGACGACGCTGGCTGCGCTCGCCGGCACGCGCGAGGAGTTGATGGCCCTGTCGTTCGATGACGTCGAAGACGCCGCGCACTTCGGGTGCGTCGTGGGCGCTCGGGTGGTGACGAAGCTGGGCGCGGTCGCGGGCCTGCCCACGCTGGACCAGCTCCACACGGCGGGGGCGCGGTGACGGCCATGACTGCCGATGAGATCATCGGCGAGCTTCGCCTCGAGAAGCACCCCGAGGGCGGCTGGTACGTCGAGACGTTTCGCGACCCCGCCACCACGAACGGGCGCGCGCACTCCACCGCCATCTACTTCCTGCTGAAGGGCGGCGAGCGCTCGCACTGGCACCGGGTCGACGCCGCCGAGGTGTGGTTCTTCCACGCCGGCGCGCCCCTCGAGCTGGGGCTCTCGGAGGACGGGAAGACGTCACGCACGGTGCGGCTGGGGCCGGGCCTCCTGCACGGCGAGCGCCCGCAGGCCATCGTCCCCGCCGGCGCGTGGCAGGCCGCGCGCACCACCGGTGAGTACACGCTGGTCAGCTGCACCGTCGCCCCTGGCTTCGAGTTCCGTCACTTCGAGCTCGCGCCGCCCGGCTGGCAGCCCGGCGCTCAGTGAGGCGGGTGGTTGGTCGCGACGAGCTCCGACCTGGTGTCGCGGGTGGTTCGGAACAGCAGCGGGTCGACGGGCCGGTGCTCGAGCTCCAGCTGGTAGTGCAGGTGCGGGCCCGTGCTTCGTCCCGTGTTGCCTGAAGACGAGACGAGCGCGCCCGCGGCGACCCACTGGCCCTCGCTCACGAGCACCTCGGTGTTGTGCAGGTACGCGGTGGTGACGCCGAAGCCGTGGTCGATGACGAGGTAGCGCCCGTTCACCGGATCCTGTCCAGCGCGCACCACCAGCCCCGAGGCCGTGGCCCGCACCTCGGTGCCTCTGGGGAGCGGCAGATCGACGCCCGTGTGCAGCCGCACGCCGCCGAGCGTCGGGTGGTCGCGGTAGCCGAAGGGAGACGAGACCCGCGTGGTGGCCGCGACCGGCCAGGAGAGTGAGAACGCGGTGCTGAACATCAACGCCTGCGAGGTGGCCTCGGCCGCGCGCGCCTTCTGCCTCGGGAGCGCCGCGGCCAGCGCGTCGAGGTGCGCAGAGGCGCCGGCCCGGGCCAGGGCGGCGAACGTCACCTCACGCCCGGCGAAGAGGGCGAGCATCGCGGCGTCGTCGGTCTCGACCTCGCTGCGAATGATGGTGAGCAACTGCTCGAGCTCGCGCGCCGTGCGAGGGGGCGGCACCTGGTAGTGCGCGGCGGCGGCCTCGGTGTTGGCGCGAACGTCGTCGCCGCGGCTGGTCAGCACCACCCACGCGCCTCGGCCCAGCGCCGAGCCTTCGCCCGCGTTCTTGATGATGTTCGCCATCGGCCACTCGGCCCACCGCAGCGCGTCGGCGCCGGTGGCTTCTTCGCCGACCCACCGCGCCCACTCGCGCTCGTCGGAGCCACGCGCTGCGACGACGGGCGTGACGCGAAGTGGCGCCCGCGGCATCGGCGGCGGTCGCGGAGCCGCGGCGGCCACCGTCACTCGGGGGCTGGGCTTCGGCGTCTGCTGCGCCCGCCACGCGTCGACGTCGGGCCCGCCACGGCGCACCAGCTCGGCGACCCACGCCGCCTCGTCAACCGAGGGATGGAAGGCGCCCTGCTCGACGGTGAACGCGATGCCCTCGCAGTCACCGCTCGGCGTCGAGAGGCCGGTCAACGTCACGTCGAGCACCACGCCCTTCTCCAGCCCCGAGGGCACGCTCAGCTTCTCGTTCGGCCAGCTCGCCTCGAAGACGACCTCGTCCTTCGTGACCGAGAACGCCTTGAGGGGGGACGGCCGGGCGCCTACGTGCACCCGCGCCTCGCCCGACAGCGGCGTCGTCGTCTTGACGTGCACGCGCAGGGACTCGCCCCAGCGGCTCCCGAGCGCGGCGCGGCGGAGGCCGACCGGTCCACAGCGGGGGTCGGCGCGTTGGCCTGACACACGCTCGGTCGCGCGCTCGAGCCTGGCCTGCCGCAGCCCGCACGCGCTCGACAGCAGGAGGACGAGGCACGCCAGGCGGAGCACGGCGCACCGACGGCGAGCGCGCCCGGAAATTCAGGCGCTGGCTACACCCGCAGCAGCCCCTCGCGCTTGCCCACCAAGTAGGCGAAGTACAGGTCGGCCTGCTTCTCGAGCACCGAGTTCGCCCGCAGCCGCATGTCGAGGTGCGCGAAGTCGACCGAGTCGAGCGGCTGGTCCTGGTTCGAGCACGAGAAGACGAACGACTCTTTGCCCGTGCGCGGGTCGACGTGCCGCTGCAGGCACTGGGCGCAGATCTCCTTCATCATGCACTGCATCGGCGAGTTGATGCTGCCGATGGCGCAGTGCTCGGGCTTGAGGAATGGCTTGAGGACTCCGTGACGGGCGTTCTTCACCGCGTTCATCATGCGGTCGGAGCCGATGGCGATGATGCGGTCGACGTCCTGGAGCTGGAGCCCGGTGGGGCCGAGCTTGCCCTCCGCGTACGCCACCATGGCCTGCACGATGTTGCCGACGAACGAGCGATCGCCCGGCCGGCGCGCCTGAAGCGGCGTGCCTGCGTCGACGGCCCAGATCACCTGGTCGGCCGACCGCTCGAGCTCGTCGAACTTGTAGGCGTCCCCGGCCCGTCGGTAGCCCGCGAAGTAGAGCACCTTGCACCCGGCCGCCCGCAGCGCCTGCCCGATGGAGAAGAGCACCGCGTTGCCCAGGCCTCCGCCGGCCAGCAGCACGGTCTCTTTGACGTGTGGAATCTCGGTGGCCGCGCCGGTCGGCCCCATCAGCACCACCCGCTCCCCCTCCTCGAGCATCGCGCACATGCGCGACGACGCGCCCAGCTCGAGCACGATGGTCGACATCAGCCCCTTCTCTTTGTCCACCCAGGCGCCGGTGAGGGCCAGGCCCTCCATGGTGAGCCGGGTGCCTTCGACGATGGGGGCGGTGCGCTCGAAGTTCTGCAGCCGATAGAACTGCCCGGGCTGGAAGTGCTGCGCGGCGTAGGGCGCCTTCACCACCACCTCGACGATGGTGGGCGTCAGCCGGTTGACCGCCTCGACCGTCGCGAGGAACGCCGAGTCGAGCCGCTCGAAGAAGCTGCGTCGGGCGGCGTCACGCGCCGGCTGCTCGGCGGCCGTCTGCGCCGCCAGCTCGCGCTCGAACAGCTTCACCACCGAGGGGAAGCCGTCGCGCGCCGACGCCATCGCCCGCACCACGTTGCCGTTGTAGGTGGGGTGGTTGTCTCCGTAGTAGCTGACGAAGCGCCCGTCCTTCTCGTACGAGGTGAAGAAGCCGGTGTCGCGGCCGATGTCGCCGTGCTCTTCGACCTCTCTGACGGCCAGCCTTCCGTCGCGCTCCTCCACCACGTGGCACCGGAAGGTGGTGCGGTCGTCGCTGAGCCTGAAGGTGCCCGGGTACTCGTGCTCGTAGGTGACGTTCGGCGCCGTGCCGGCCGCGATGCACACCGTGCGCGCGGGCAGCTCGTAGAAGGCGCCGGTGCCAGTGAGCTTCCCGTCGGTTGTCGTCATGCGCTCGAACCTGAGCGCCTTCACCGCGCCGAACTCGTCGGGCACGGCCTCGACCGGCGTCACCCGCTCGATGAAGCGAATGCCCTCTTCGAGCGCCTCGGCCACCTCTTCGTGGTTGAGCCGGTACGCCGGCGACTCGGCGAGGCTGCGCCGGTAGCACAGCGCCACCCCGCCCCAGCTCCGCACCAGCGGAATGAAGTCGGGCGCCTCGTGGGCCTTCGCCGCGCGCTCCCGCTCGGCGCGAATGGCCCGGCCGTGGGTGAGGAACTCCTGGTAGATGGCCAGCTCCTCGGGGTTCAGCTTCGCGAACACCGCGCCCTCTCCGATGGAGTCGCAGAGCGCCTCGTGCCGCGCCAGCGCCTTCTCCACCTGCACCGGGTAGTAGGCGAACAGCTCGGTGGCGGTGTCGATGCCGGTGAGGCCCCCGCCGATGACGAGCGCAGGCAGCCGCACCTGCATGTTGGCCAGCGAGTCCTTCTTGAACGCGCCGGTCAGCTGCAGCGCCATCAAGAAGTCGCTCGCCGCGCGCACGCCCCGCAGCATGTTGTTCTTCATCTTCACCATCGTCGGCTTGCCGGCGCCCGCGGCGATGGCGAGGTGGTCGACGCCCAGGGCCCACGCGTCCTCCACCGTCAGCGTGCCGCCGAAGCGCACCCCGCCGTAGGCCTTGAAGCCCTCGCGGCGGGCCAGCGTGAGGTGGATGAGGGTGAGGAACGACTTGTCCCACCGCACGGTGATGCCGTACTCGCTGACGCCGCCGAAGCCCTCGAGGATGCGGCGATCGAGCGGCGCGGCGATCTGCCGCCAGTCGCGCACGGGCTGGAGCGCGTGGCCGTTCTTTCCCGTCAGCGCGTCGGAGAACGGCTCGACCTTCAGGCCGTCGATGCCCGCCACCGTGAAGCCCTCGTTGAGGAGGTAGTGCGAGAGCGTGTACCCGGCGGGCCCCATGCCCACCACCATCACCGTCTTGCCGTTGGCGGGCGCGGCCCAGGGGCGCTTGACGTTGAGCGGGTTCCAGCGCGTCAGCAGCCCGTAGATCTCGAAGCCCCAGGGGAGCGCGAGCACGTCGGTGAGGGTGCTGGTCTCGATCTGCGGAATGTTCACCGGCTCCTGCTTCTGGAAGATGCAGGCCTTCATGCAGTCGTTGCAGATGCGGTGACCGGTGCCCGGGCACATCGGGTTGTCGAGCATCACCATGGTCAGCGCGCCCAGGGAGTCGCCCCGGCTCTTGAGCACGTGCATCTCGCTGATGTGCTCCTCGAGGGGGCAGCCGGCGAGATCGATGCCCAGCGGGTTCTTCTTGTAGGTGCTGCCCGCCGCGGGGTCCTTCTCCTTGAAGCCCTTGCTGCACGAGTCCTTCTCGCGCTCGTGGCACACCACGCAGTAGTCCACCTCGTTCATCACCTCGCGGGGGCCGAAGCGCGGGTCGGTCAGCGTGAAGCCGTCACGGCGGCGCAGGTGCGCGTCGGGCCCCTCGAACTGCTCGGGCATCGTCGGGTCGGGCGTCTTGAGCTCCACCAGCTTGTCGGCCACCACGGGCCTGGGTTGGCGAATGGTGCTCCAGCCGTGGAAGGTGTGCGTGTAGCTGGCGCGCGCGTAGGTCCACCGGTCGGCCAGCGCCAACAGGCCGCGCACCTGCGCGAGGTCGTCTCCCAGCAGGGTGGAGCCGAAGGCGGCCTTGCCCGGCTCGGTCGAGACGAGCGCCGCGCGCAGCCGGCCCCAGCGCTCCACCATCGGCTCGGCGGGCTTCTGCCCGGCGAAGTGGCGCTCGACGTTCATCAACGTCATCACCGCTTCGGCCAGGGCGCGCTCGTGATCGGGCCCGTGGTGCGGGTGGCCCTCGGGCGCCGGGGGCAGCTCGGCGTCGAAGCCCAGGCGCAGCAAGAGCGCCATGCGGGCGTCGAGCTCGGGCAGCTCCTCGCGCCTGGGGCGGTCGAGGGCGCCCTTCTTGAACACGCGGCGGGTGACGAACTCGCGCTTGAACTCGAAGAGCTCGAGCTCGCCCGTCAGCTGCGTCTTCAGCATGCCCAGCTCGCGCTCGACGCGGAACAGCCTGGCGACGAACCTCGAGGTGAAGGCGGCGACGTCGATCAGCAGCTCCGACTCCTGCGGCGCCGTCAGTCCCCCGCGCGCCCGGCCGGCGGCCATCGCGGCGCGGTAGGCGTCGTACCGAGCGGCGACCTCGGGCGTGAGGGCTCGCAGCTCCATGCAGAACCGCGTGAACAAGCGCTCGAGGCCCGCTGGCTGGTGCAGATCGTCGAAGGTGAAGCCGTCGATGCCAGGCGAAAACATGGGCCCGCCCTAACGGCACTGGGAGCCCGGTTCAAGGAAGCCAATGACCAAACGGTCCGTGGGGCACATTCATGTCGACCCATCGGCGGGTTCTGCTAACTCGCGGCCCGATGCCTGCCCCCATCGACCTGTCGGTCGTCGTTCCGTTCTTCAACGAAGAGGAGAACGCCCGCGCGCTCTACGACGAGCTCAAGGGCGTGCTGGTCGCGTTCGGCCGGTCCTTTGAGATGGTCTTCGTGGACGACGGCTCCACCGACAAGACCTACGGCGTGCTCGAGGCCATCGCGAAGCAGGACGACGCGGTGGTGCTGGTGAAGTTCCGGCGCAACTTCGGGCAGACGGCGGCGCTGGCGGCGGGCATCGAGCGGGCCTCGGGCGAGGTCATCGTGCCCATGGACGGCGACCTGCAGAACGACCCCGCCGAGATTCCGAAGATGCTGGCGAAGATGGCCGAGGGCTACGAGTGCGTCTCGGGCTGGCGAAAGAACCGTCAGGACTCGGGCCTGCGCGTGCTGCCCTCGAAGGTCGCCAACGGGCTCATCTCGTGGCTGTCGGGCGTGCAGCTCCACGACTACGGCTGCACCTTGAAGGCCTACCGCCGCGACGTCATCGAGGGCGTGAAGCTCTACGGCGAGATGCACCGCTTCATTCCCATCTACGCCCACTGGCAGGGCGCGCGCGTCACCGAGATGGTGGTGAACCACCGCGCCCGCGTCGCCGGCGTCTCGAAGTACGGGTTCGGTCGCATTCCGCGCGTGGTGCTCGATCTGATCGTCGTGAAGTTCCTGTTCCAGTACCTCACCAAGCCCATCTACGTGTTCGGCGGGTTCGGCCTGGTGTCGATGATGCTCTCGCTCCTCGCGTTCGCGATCGCGGTGGGCCTCAAGCTGGCGGGGCTGCGCGACTTCGTGGCGACGCCGCTGCCGCTGTTCGCGGGCATCGCGGGGCTCACCGGCATTCAGTCGATCCTCGTCGGGCTGCTGGCCGAGGTCGTCATCCGCACCTACTACGAGAGCCAGGGCAAGCGGCCGTACCTGGTCGGCTCGGTGACGGTGAAGGGCGAGACGAAGGCTCCAGAGCGCCGGGAGTAACCCATGTGCGGCATCGTCGGCTTCGTCACCTCAGGGGCCAGAGCAGAAGAGCGGCTCGTGCGGGCGATGGCGAGCGCGATCAGCCACCGCGGCCCTGACGACGACGGCTTTCACCTCGACGGGCCCTGCGCCCTGGGGTTTCGGCGGCTGTCGATCATCGACGTCGAGGGCGGCCACCAGCCCATGACGGCGGCGCACGCCACCATCGTCTTCAACGGAGAGATCTACAACTTCAGCACCCTCAAGGTGGAGCTCGAGCAGCGGGGCCACGTCTTCGAGAACCGCTCGGACACCGAGGTGATCCTCCACGGGTACCTCGAGTGGGGCACCGGCGTCTTCGAGCGCATTCAGGGCATGTTCGGCGTGGCCATCTGGGACGCGAAGCACCAGCGCCTGGTGCTGGCGCGCGACCGCTTCGGCAAGAAGCCGGTCTACGTCGCCGAGGGGCCGTTCGGGCTGCTGTTCGGGAGCGAGCTCAAAGGGCTGCTCCAGCACCCGGCCTGTCCGCGAGCGGTCGACGCCGCGGCGCTGCGCCGCTACCTGGCCTTCGACTGCGTGCCGACGCCCGACTCGATTCTTCAGGGCGTGCGCAAGCTGCCTGAGTCGCACTTCGCGGTGTACGAGGGCGGCCGCCTGCGGCTGGAGCGCTACTACCGGGTGCCCGACGCGCCAGCCCACTCGTTGATGGAGCAGCTGCCCGCCTCGGTGGACGCGGCGTGCGAGAAGCTGAGAGACGAGCTGGCGGGCGCGGTGAAGCGGCGCCTGGTGTCTGACGTGCCGCTGGGCGTCTTCCTCTCGGGCGGCATCGACTCGAGCGCCGTCACCGCCCTGGCCGCGCGCGAGGTGCCGAAGGGCAAGCTGAAGACCTTCAGCATCGGCTTCTCGGAGGCGAGCTTCGACGAGAGCCAGTACGCGCGGCTGGTGGCCCGGCACCTGGGCACCGATCACCACGAAGAGACGCTCTCGGCGCAGGCCTGCGTCGATCTGGTGCCGCAGGTGGCCGATCAGCTCGACGAGCCCTTCGCCGACCCGTCGTACGTGCCGACCTACCTGCTCTCACGCTTCACCCGGAAGCACGTGACGGTGGCCCTGGGCGGTGACGGCGCAGACGAGCTCTTCGCCGGCTACGACAGCTTCCTCGCGCACCCCATCGGCGTGGCGCTTGGGGGGCTGCCCCGCGCGCTGTGGGACAAGGCGAGCGGGCTGACGTCGCTGCTCCCGAAGTCGGGCGCGTACATGAGCCTCGACTTCCGGGCGCGCCAGTTCCTCGGTGGGCTGGGCCGCCCCGCGCACCACCGCCACCAGGCGTGGATCGCGTCGTTCACCCCCGAGGCCGTGCAAGAGGTGCTGACGCCGGCCTGGCGCGCGCCTGGAGACGGGGTGGCCGACATCTACGCGCCGCTCGACGCCTTCGCCTCGGAGCGCCCGGAGTCGGGCATCGAGCAGGTCGAGCGCTTCTACGTCCACTTCTACATGAAGGACGACATCCTCGTGAAAGTGGACCGCGCGTCGATGGCGGCCTCGCTCGAGGTGCGCGCGCCCTTCCTCGACACCCGCGTCGTCGAGCTGGCCATGTCGCTGCCGTTCTCGCTCAAGATGCGGGGCACCACCCGCAAGTGGCTGCTCAAGAAGGCGCTCGAGCCGTTGCTGCCGCCCGAGATTCTGTACCGCAAGAAGCACGGCTTCGCGCTACCGGTGGCGGCGTGGCTGAAGGGGCCGCTGCGGCCGCTCCTCGAAGAGCTGCTGTCGGAGCAGGCCGTCGCCCAGGCCGGGTTCTTCGAGCCGAAGGTGGTGCGCCGGTTGATCGACGATCACCTGTCCGACCGCGTCGATCACCGCAAGCCGCTGTGGGCGCTCTTGATGTTCGAGCTCTGGCGAAGGCGCTGGCTGAAGAAGGAGACGACACCGTGAACGTCTTGTTGACCGGAGGGGCGGGCTTCATCGGCTCGCACGTGGCCCAGGCACTGGTGGCCCGCGGCGATCGCGTGACGGTGCTCGACTGCTTCGACAGCTTCTACGACCCGGCGCTGAAGCGGCGCACCGCCGAGCGCCTCACGAAGCTGGGCGTGTCGTTCATCGAAGGCGACCTGCGCACCGTCGGCGACGTCGAGAAGGCCTTCGCGGCGGCGGGGCAGGGCGCGGGCGTCATTCACCTCGCGGCGCGGGCGGGCGTGCGGCCGTCGATCGCCCAACCGTTGCTGTACTCCGAGGTGAACGTCGACGGCACCACCAACATGCTCGAGGTGGCGCGCAAGCAGCACGCCAGCCGCTTCATCTTCGCGTCGTCATCGTCGGTGTACGGCGCGCGCTCGAACGCCCCGTTCTCGGAGGAGGACCGCATCGACCGGCCCGTCTCTCCGTACGCGGCCACCAAGATCGCCGGCGAGATGCTCTGCGCCACCTTCGCGCACCTCTACGGCCTCGAGACCTGCGCGCTGCGCTTCTTCACCGTGTACGGGCCCCGCCAGCGGCCCGATCTCGCCATCTCGAAGTTCGCCCGCCTCATCGGGCGCGGCGAGACGGTGCCCTTCTTCGGCGATGGCAAGTCGGCGCGCGACTACACCTTCGTCGACGACACCGTGCGGGGCGTCATCGCCGCGCTCGATCACCGCTGGCCGCAGTTCGAGGTGCTGAACCTCGGCGGCTCGCGGCCGGTGACGTTGACCGATCTCGTGGCGGGCCTCGAGAAGGCGTTGGGGCAGACGGCGAAGCTCGATCGCCAGCCCGACCAACCCGGCGACGTGCCGTTGACCTGCGCCGCGACCGAGAAGGCCGAGCGGCTGCTCGGGTGGAAGGCCACCACGCCCATCAACGAGGGCCTCGCGCGCTTCGCGGAGTGGTTCAAGACGCCGGCCGCCGACGGCTGGAAGTGAAAGCCAGCTGACGAAGCCGGTGTCGCCGGGCACGATGGCTTGATGGCACCTGCTCGAGGCTCCTCTCAGAAGGCGACGACGACGCGTGGCCCCGAGCCCCTGCCTTCGCGCGCCATGGAGCACGGCGACGAGGCGTTCGGCGCGAAGTACCTCAAGCCCGGGTTCGCCCTGACTCCTGCGCTCGATCTCGCGTTCGCCCTCGGCCTCGGCTCGGCGATGGCGCCCGTGACGCTGCTGCCTGACCTGGCGCCCGGAGCGAAGCGGCGCTCCTCATCGACGCACCTGCATCGCAACGTCGCGATCGCCGAGCTGCGCGTGACGCCCCGGCACTTCGGTGAGCAGATCCCATACGAGGCAGCGCCAGCGCCCATCGGCGCTCTCGAGGCCCAGGCGCTGGTCAAGGAGCGGCTGCCGGCGCTCGACCTGTTGCCCGTTCACTTTGGCGCGCTCGAGGCGATGGTGGGGCCCTCGTGTGTCCTCCCCGCCTTTCTCGATGGCCTCGAGGCGACCGATGACGAGGTGTGGGGGACAGGGCGCCTCCAGGGGCTCTTCCCCGTGCTGTACGGCTTGCTCCTGAGAACGCCGGCAGCCGAGTCGACCGAGGCTCGTGCGCGCCTCGAGGGGCTCTTCAAGCGGCGGCAGAAGACCTTTGCCGCCGCCAACCTCGACATCTTGCTCCACGGCCCAGAGGGCATTTCGCGCGTCGGCTACAAGTACAGCCTCAAGTTCGGCTCGTACCAGCGCAACGCCAGCGCCGACCCCTCGAACGTGAACGACCTCTGCTTCTGCGACGGCGCCCCTGACTTCGTCGCCGCTCAATTCCACGCGCTGTGGACGGCCTTCGGGTTCAAGGTGCAGGCGAACATGAACGGGCCCTCCCCGGCGCGCCTGTTCTTCCTCGCCGGGGAGAGGGCGCTCGAGACCGAGCTGCAGGTCGTTCACCGCTACCCGGGCACGAGACAGGGCGAGGCCTTCGAGTCCTACGAGCTCCTTCGTTCTCCGCTCGCTGCGCGGCTGGTGCTTCGCCTGTCGGGTGAGAAGTCGAAGGTGAAGGCGCGAGCCATCGCCTGGCTCCGGGAAAAGGAGTGGGTGCGGCCGCTGCTCGCGGAGTGGGCCGCCGATCGCGCGCACCCTGACGCTGAGCTCGCCAGGGCCGTCGTCGAGGGGTGAGGCCCGGTCAGCTCGGAATCTGGGCCGTGCCCGTCCAGCTGTACTTGCGGTGCCAGCGCACCTCGACGTCCTTGAAGGGCTTGCCGTCGAACCACGCCTTCACCTCGTCGCCGCGCAGGTAGTACGCGACGGGCGTCACCAGCTGGTCGAACACGATGCTGTGCAGCTCGTCGAAGGGGAAGTCGTGCATCGAGGCGAAGTACTCGCCGTAGGGCAGGCTGGCCACGAAGGGGTTTCGCTTCTTGTCGTAGGCCACCTTGATGAGGCCGAAGAGGCCCGCCGTGGGCACCGCCGAGAGCGCCCGGAGCACGTTCGAGTCGAGCCGCGCGGTCAGCTGCTTGCGCACCGGGTCGACGAAGCGGGTGATCCACTCGTTGTTCTCGTGGCCGTAGACCCAGAACACCACCCGGCCGCCCGGCTTCACCTTCGACGACAGCGACAGGAAGCCCGCGCGCGGGTCGGGCAGGTGGTGCAGCACGCCCACCGAGAAGGCGAGGTCGAACACGCGCTGCACCGGCGGCTGGAGCAGATCGCCGATGACGACGTGCGCGTTGGGCAGGTGGCGCGTGTTGCGGAAGGCCACGTACGCCGAGGTGCCGAGATCGACCGAGACGATGGCCTTCACGCCCATGTTGGCGACGACGTGCGTGTGCCGGCCCTTGCCGCAGCCGCCCTCGAAGACGATCTTGTCCTTGAAGTCGTCTTTGCCGACGGGCGCCACCCAGTCGAGGAACTGCTTCTCGTAGTAGTCGCGCAGCTCGCTCCAGCGGTGCCACTCTTCGGCGAAGCGGTCGGCGGTCTCTTTCTCGAGCGAGGTGGTGGAGCCGGGGATCAGCACGGGCACGCCGTCGACGATGTCGTAGCGCTTGCCGCCCTTGGTCGAGAGCACGCCGCGCATCACGTGGCCGTCAGACGCCGTCTCGGCGCCCGCCGCCAGCTCGAGGGGCTCGTTCGTCTCAGGGCACATCAGCCACTGCAGGACTTCGACACGCATGGGTTCGACCTCGCGAAAGAGTCGGCGATGTAGCCGTTTGCGTGAGGCCTTCCAAGCGCGAGCGTGTGGTTTCCGCGAGGGCCGCCGAGGGGGTGGTGTACGGTCGAAATGTTCATGATCGACGTGCTCCGGGCCCTCTGGTTGATGGTGGCGACGCTGGCTCCGCTGATCGCCGGCTACGGCGTCTCGGTGCGGTTCTTCCGCGAGCGCGGCGTCTTCGAGCGGTTGCTCGTCGCGCTGATGAGCTTCGTCAGCCTCATCGTCGTCACTTTCCTCATCGCCGACCTGGTGCGGCCGATTAGCGCACTGAGTCTGTTCGTCATCTCGTCGGCCGGCTCCTTGGGCGTCTTGAAGTGGCTGGCGGTGCAGGGCCTGGGGCCGAGCGTTCTTCTGGCTCAATTTCAGCAGGAGCTCTCGGCCCCGAGACGCCTGTTCGCCGATGCTCTCGAGACGAAGGAGCCAGCCGTGGTCCTGCTGGTTCCGGCCGCGCTCATTCTCGGCTGGTGCGTCTTCATGGTGTTGTTCTTCCGCTCCTGGGGGTGGGACGTCTTGATGTTCCACACCACGATCACCAACACGATCGTGCAAGACGGCTCGCTGGCCTTCATGGACACGGGCTTTCACCAGGCGCGCGGCTACCCCCGCAACGTGCACCTGCTGGCGGCATGGAACGGCTTCTTCCTTGGCAACACCTCGCTCGACGATGCGCCGCAGTTGCCGTTCGGCTTGATGGGCATGCTGGTGGTGGCGGCTTGGGCGAGGCGGTTCGGCGCGTCGCGTGCGTTCTCGGCCAGCCTCGGCGCGGCGTGGCTTTGCTTCTCGCCCGTCTTCCTTGAGTTGCCCTCGGTGCACGTCGACGTCGCGTGCGCAGCGCTCCTGGGCACCGGCGCGTACTTCAGCGCGTTCTCGCTCGAGAAGCGCGACCGCTGGGCCTCGGCGATGGCGTTCGGTCTCTACCTGGGCACCAAGCACACCGGGCTGTTCCACCTCGCGCTCTACGCGCCGGTCCTCCTGCTGCGCGCGGGGCTCGAGCTGCGCGCTGCTGACGCCCGCTGGCGACTCTTCGGAAACCAGGTGTCGTCTGCCGCGCTGCTGTTGCTGCTCGGCGGACACAAGTACCTGCAGAACGCGCTGGTGATGGGCAACCCGGCGTGGCCGTTCAAAATGACGCTGCCCTTCTTTGGAGCGCTACCCGGTGAGAACGACGCCTCATCTCAGTACGGCGGGCCACCCGGAGGCCGCGCGTCGTTCTTCGGCATTCCCGGCGAGTGGGATCGCTTCATTTTCCAACTCACCGAGTGGAACCGAGCCGTCTACTGGCCCGATCTGCGAGATGGCTACCTGGGCATCGCCTTCACCAGCCTCGCGCTCCCGTGCCTGGGGTTGGCGGTGGTGGCGTTCGCCCTCAAGGGACGCCGCTGGCAGGCGCCTGCGCTGTGGTGGCTGGCCTTCGCGGCCGTGTCGGTGCCGTCGGCGTTCTGGCCCCGGTACTCGATGGGCACCTCGATCGCAGGCGTGGCGGCCATTGCGCTCGTCTGGGTGCTGCTCCCGTGGCGGCCGGCCCGGCGACTGCTTTCGCTTGTCACGACCGGCCTCTTCGCCACCAGTCTGTTCTTCTGCGTGCGCGAGCTCGCGACCAACGTCAACTATCAGTGGCCGGCGATGCTCAGCGCCGCCCCGGGGTGGACGGCGGCCGAGCGGAGCGCCGTGCAGGTCGTCCCATGGAACTGGCCGAAGGCGCAGCGTGAGCTGCTCGACGCGCGCTTTCAGGCTGGCGACGTCGTCACCTGGGACGACGCCGTGCCGTTCCCCGGAGAGCTCTTCACGTGGGACCTTCGGACCAACCTCGTCTACGTCGCCTCGAGGCCTGAGCTGCAGACGCTGACGTCACGGGTCCTCGCAAAGAAGCCCCGCTTCAGCGTCGTGGGGGCAGGGGGGCCCGATGCGCTCCTCGAGCAGGCCGGTGCGACCCGCCTGGCGCCGCTTGCGAACGGAGAGCTCTGGCTCTTCGAGTGGCCGAAGTGACGTTCAGCGCCGCGACGCCATCACCAGCAACGAGACACCGAACGGGAACCGCACCCGGCTGACGAGGTGCCGTTCGGCGGCAAAGGTGCGCGAGAGGATCGCGTTGGCGAGCCCGCCGGTCAGCGAGCCCTCGTTGTCGCTCTCGTTGCCCGGCAGGAGTTTGCGGAGCAGGCGCACAGCAGCGATCGGCGGAAAGAGCGTGATGTTGTAGTAGGTCGAGAAGTCGACCTGGAAGCCAGCGCTGGCGAGCTCCGCGGCGAGCAGGGGAAGGGTGTACCGACGGAAGTGGTGGTTGATCTCATCGTGCTTGCTCCAGAGAAACTGAAACGCGGGCACGGTGATCACAAGCTGGCCGTCAGGGGTCAGACGCTCGCGAATCGCCGACAGCGCAGGCACCGGCTCCGCGAGGTGCTCCAGCACGTCGAACAGGCCAATCAGCTCAAACGCCTCTTGCGGTAGTCCCTCGGGAATCGTGCCCTGGACCACCCGCACGGCGTCGCCACAGCGCCGCCGGGCGGCCTCTACGGCGATGGGCGACGGCTCGAGCCCGGTGACGGCTCCGAAGCGACGCAGCATGGGCAGGTTCCCACCGCTCCCGCAGCCCGCGTCGAGAACGCGCCTCGCAGCGCGCGGCCGCAGGTGTCGCTCCAGCGTCTCGCGAATGATCGCCCGGCGCCCGAGGAACCACCACCAGTCGTTCTCGTCGAGGCTCGCCAGCTCCTGGTAGACGACCTGGTCCATGCCTGCCTCTCTACACCGAGTCGGCCGCGCACACCACCGACTGCAAAACTCGACTGCAAAACTCGTTGGGGTGCCCGATCGATTGGGTACATTGCCCGCGTGCTCGCGCTCGTTCTATACGTGGGGTTGTCGATGGTGTTGGTCGTCTCCCACGGGCACTACGGGGCCGGCTCGGTGGTGGTGCTGACGGGGGCCGGCCTGGTGTTGTGGGGCGTCGGCCGGGCGAAGGCCCAGGCGAGGGTGCTCGAGGCGCCGGTGGTGCTCGCGTGTTCACTGGTGAACCTCGCGATTCTCACCGCAGGGAACCAGATGATCTACGCGCGCGAGGTCGAGCCGCTCAAGGGGGTGCGGCTCGCGCTCATCGTCACCGTGTTCACGACGGTGCTCGCGCTCGTCGGGGCGAGCCAGCGTGAAGTGCTCTCCCGGTTCCGCGGGGCGCGGTGGCTGCCGGCGGTGTTCGTGGGGGTCGCCGTCATCGCCATGCTCGTCGGCAAGGCGCTGGTGATTCGCGCGTCGCCCACGCCTTTCATCGACGTGTGGACCTCGAGCGTCTCAGCCGTCGACCACATTCTCGCGGGCAAGAACCCCTACGCGCAGCAGTACGCCGACATCTATGCGGGAGCGTACAACTACAAGCCGGGCATGCCGTACGGGCCGTCGTTTCTCCTCTGGTCGACGCTGTGGGCGAAGGTGTTCGGTGGGCAGCACGACGTCAGGGTGGGGTTGCTCATCGCCGAAGGAGTCTTGACGCTCACCCTTGGTGCCTTGACGTATCGGCGCACGAAAGATCTCGCTCTCGGCGGCGCCGTGGCGCTGGTCTGGGCCACCAACCCCATCGGGCTGTTCGTGCTCGAGCAGTCCTGGGTCGACCCGCTCCTGATGGCGGCGCTCGCGCTGTGTGTGCTGGCGCTGCAGGAGCGCCGCCTCGCGCTCGCCGGCGTCGCGCTGGGCTTCGCCTTCGCGGTGAAGACCTACGCCATCGTCGCGGTGGGGTTGATCGGCCTCTGGGTGCTGCGCGCCGAGGGGCTCAAGGGGGCCCGGCGCTTCGTCATCGGCGCCGCGGCGACGGCAGGCGCCTTCCTGCTCCCCTTCGTGGCGATGGACGCCTCGGCCTTCTGGAACTCCATGTTCGGGCTGTGGGCCGATCAGGCGCCGCGCGCCGACGCGTTGACCCTGGTGGCGCTGCGCGGCGAAGCCGAGGGCGTGCAGGGCCACGAGGCGCTCAGGGCGCTCTATGGCCCGTTCACGATGCTCACGTTGCTCCTGTCGGCCGGGGCGGCGGCGTGGGTGTGGTGGCGCGCGGGGCGGTCACTGCCTCGCCTGTCGTGGGGCCTGGCCGCGGTGCACGTCTGGTTCTTCCTCTTCGCGCGCCAAGCGTTCTGCAACTACTACTACTACGCGCTGGTCTTCCTGGCCCTCGCGGCCGCGAGCTGGCCCGAGCGGGCAAAGGCCCCCGCGACCTGAGGTGGGTGAGATTGCCCGGCTGACTCAGGGCTTCGGCACGCGTCGGCAGAGCGTCACGCCGCGGACCTGCTGGACGATGGCGTACTCGCCCGTCGCGATGGCGCGCGCGCCGCGGTCGTTCCCGAGATCGCCGATGACGTCGGTGAAGAGCAGAAACTCGCAGTCGTAGAGCGCGTCGCGCAGCGACCAGTTGCCCAGGTGCCACGTCACGTGCGGCTGGGTCTTGTCGGACGAGCACAGCCTGGCGTCCGGCGGCACCTGCTTCATCAGCTCCTGCAGGTCGGCGTCGCGCTGCAGATCGGCCGCGCTGGGAGCGAGGAAGGGCACGTCGAGGAACCCGCCGCGCACCACGGGGCTCGGCGTCCACGCGCCCCACTGCTGGTTCGCGAGCAGAATACCCATGGCCAGCGTGACGCCCGCCGCGAGGCGACGACGGCGACCCACGGCGTCGGCGCCGTAGAGCGTGAGCACCACCACCGCCGCCGCGAACGAGTAGTTCGCCCAGTTGCTGACGTACTGAAAGCTGATCGAGATCGTCGGCGCGTACGCCGTCGTGGTGAGCGTCAACAGGAGGCCGGGCACCAGCACCGCGTAGAGCGCGGGCCGGCGGAGCGGCAGGAAGGCGAGCGGCGCGAAGACCTGCAGCGCGTACCGCAGCTTCTCCCAGGTGATGAGCGACTTGGCGTAGAAGGCAGGGTTCGACGCGATCGTCACCAGCACCGCGCCGAAGCCGTGCTCGCCGACCGGGTAGAGTTCCTTGAAGGCGTCGGCGAAGTACGAGCTCTTCATGATGCTGAACCCAAGCACCAGGAAGTAGCAGCCCGACAGCAGCGCCGTCGCGAAGCCCGTGCGGGGCCGGTGGCCCGACAGCCAGAGGAACGCGCCGAGCATGCACAGGCCGATCGACACGTCTTCACGGCAGAGGATCGCGAGCGTGAAGAAGACCCAATAGGTCTTGAAGCGTCGCGCGTCGACGGCGCTCACGGCCCACATGGCCCACGACATGCCGAACGGCTGCATGTGCACGTCGTACAACTGCGCTCCATGGAGCGGCGGGTAGCCCAGCCACGCGAGGCCCAGCACCAGGCCCCAGCCCGTCGAGAGGTGGCGGCGCGCGAGCAGGAACAGGGGCACCGCCGCCGAGGCGATCATCACCGACTGCATCACCAGCAGCGTGGGCGCCCTCGGGTAGAGCGCGAAGATCGGCAACATGTAGAACGTGCCGAGGTCGGCGTGCCCGTTGAGCAGCTCACCCCAGTCGTAGTCCCACCCGAGCGCGGGCACGTGCAGGGGGCGGCCAGCCAGCGTGTTCGCGAAGATGGAGTGGTACTGGCCGAGATCGTACCCGAAGGTGCCGAAGCGCTGGTGCGACCAGACGGCGTAGACGCTCATGTAGAGCCCCTGCGCGAGGGCCGCGGCGATGATCAACGCGAGCCCCAGCCTCGGGCGCCGTGACCACCACGAGGCGTCGTCGGTGACGGGCGAGGCGGTCGGGCGTTCGGCCCACGCTGCGAGCGCCGCCCGCATGAAGCGCTCGGTCAGCAGCACGACGATCGCCAGCAGCACGGCCGCCTGCGGCGTCTCGGCAAAGTCGCGACGGAAGAGCGGGGCCGCCAACGGCAGCACGAGCAGGGGGCTGCCCAGGCGCGCCAACCACTCGAGGCCGACCCACGCGTAAGGGCGGTTCCTCAGCCAGGCGACGAACGCGACGACGACGGTGGCGATGACGGCGATGGCCGTCGACGCGAGCACCTGCCGGCGCTCGTGAGGCCGTGCCGCTGGCGCTGTCGCTGCGACGCTTCTGGAGACAGCCGACGCTCTCGACCGGGGCCGTGCTGGGCGCGCTGTCGGGGGCGGCCGCGATGACCAAGTACCAGGCGGTCTTCTTGCTGCTCGGGCCGGCGGCCCTGGTGCTGGCGCGGCTGGCGTGGGCGCTCGGTCGCAAGCAGCCGGGGGTCGCCCGCGCGGTGGGCGTCGTCGTGGCGATGGGCCTGCTGGTGTCGTCACCGCACTGGTTGCTCAACAGCGTCTGGCACCACAACCCCGTCTACCCGCACCTCTCGAAGATCTTCCCGTCGACGCCGCTCGTCGAGGGCATCGACACCACCTTCACGGACAAGGCCTGGACGCCAAAGGGCACCTGGCCCGAGAAGCTGAAGGCGGCGGGGAAGGCGACAGCCCGCTTCGGCTTCGAGGCGCACGACTGGGACGTTCCACGGCGAGCGCCCGGTGTTCGGCTCGCTCTTCCTGATCGCCGTCGCGCTGAGTCCCTTTGCGCGCCGGAGACGAGCCCTGCTCTCCCTGTCGGCGGCGACCCTCGCGGCGGTACCGATCTGGTACCTGACGCAGCACCAGGACCGGTACCTGCAGGCGCTGGTGCCCTGGGCGGCCGTCGTCGTCGCCGTCGTCTTCACCAGCGTCTGGCGTGCATCTCTGGCTGCCAGGCCGGTGCTGCTCGCCTTGATGGCGTTTCAGGTGCTGCACACGGCAGATCTGTGGACCCTGCCTGCGCACGGCATGCTGCACGCGAACCCGCTGCACTCCGTCATCGACCTGATCGCCTCGTCGCGGCGCGAGGCACCCGAAGAGCTGATCGCTCAGCACTTCGCCATCTCTCGCGCGCGCCCCCAACTCCCCCACGACGCGCGGGTGCTGGTGCACGATCACCACCTGCACCTCGGCCTCGGCCGTCGAGCAGTGCGCGATCACCTGGCGCGGCAAGGCGGGATCAACTGGGCGCTGTGGGGCTCGATGAAGCAGGCCGCTTCGGGCCTTGAGGCGCTGGGCGTGACCCACTTGTATTGGTCCGGGCCCCCGCTTGGCCACTCGGCGATCGGCGACGATCTCGTGTTCTACCGACTCGCGCAGTTGACCGGGCGCGAAGCGTGGTCGGTCGGCGATGGCACCTTCGTCACAGCGGTCGACCCCGCGCGGCTCCAGAGCGACACGCCCACGGCGCTGGTGATGGTGTGCGGGGTCGAGCGCCTGACGCCGCTCGAGCTCAACCGACGCTGGGAGCCCCTCTACTTCACGCCGTGCGCGGCGCCCGTCGTCCCTGACGATCTCGACGCGCAGATCGCGGCGTCGGAGGTCGTGGTGGTCGACTCACGCAAACACCAGAGGCCACCCCGGCTCGCCACGGAGTTCACCCTGCTGTTCGATCGCTACGGCTTCAAGGTCTGGGGGCGGCGGTAGCGGCTCAGCGCACGACGCGCGTGAGCACCAGGTGCGGCAGGACCTCGATCGGCACCAGCCCTGGCCGAGGCCCGACGTCCCAGTCCTTGCGGGTGAAGACGACGAAGGTGTCGGCCGGCGCCGCGGTGGCCTGAGGCGTCCAGGGGGTCTTCTCGAGCACGTCTGAGAGCCGGGCGTAGGCGTTGCCGAAGATCCACTGCGAGCCGCCGACGAAGGCCCACGGGCGGCCGGCGCGCTCCTGGTGCACCCGGCGCACGATCGCGAGCTGATCAGGAATGGTGCCCTCGAGGCCGAGGTAGAAGTGGTGGAGCACCAGGCCAGAGGCCGAAAGCACGACGGCGAGCAGCGCGGGCGCGGCGAACCTCCACGCCCGGCGAGGGATCGCCCTGAACACCGCGAGCATCGGGAGCAGCGCGAGCGGGAGCACGATCGTCGTGTAGTGCACGTACCCGGACTTGCCCGAGAGCAGGTAGAGGGCGGTGATGTCGGCCAGCGCGACGAAGAGGAAGAGCGTCGGCAGATCGACGCGTCGACGCCTGAAGACCCGAACGATCAGCACCACCAGGCCGCACAGTTGCAGGAGCCACGTCAGCCCGTGTGAGAGCCAGAGCACCGGGCGCGACCCGGCTTGCTCGTAGAGCTGGCTCATCGTGGCGACGCCGTTCCCCTTCCAGAAGGTGAAGTGGTTGAAGCTGTACCAATAGCCGCGGGCGAACAGGTACGAGAGGTCGGTGGTCGCGAGCCCGAAGAACGACGCGTAGAGGCTGCCGAGGGCCGAGACCGTTCGTTCAGGGGCCCCTGCGGCGTGTGCGCGTATCGCGAGGGTGTTCGAGAAGCCGGTGCGCAGTTCGTGCACGAGGTACGGGGTGTAGAACAGCGCGCCCACCACCGCGCCGGCGACCAGCCATCGGAAGCTCACCCGCACCCGAAACGCGAGCAGCGCGACGCCCGCGAGGAGCACCAGGTGAACGGTCGAGAGGTGCAGCTGGGGCATCGCGACCGCGAGCGCGCCGAGGACGAACGCTTCGGCGCGCCGCGTCGGCCGGGCCACCAGCCGGGAGGTCAGCCACGCCACCAGGGCCGCTAGAGGGAAGAAGAGGTTTCCGGCCCAGATCCGGTCGGCGTAGGCGACGAGGTACGGCATCGCGATGCTCAGCGCCAGGAAGACCGCCGCCGTTCGAAGCCCCCACCACCGCCGCACGATGGCCGCGAACGCGAGCACGCCGAGCTGTGAGAGCAGCGCGTAGAAGAGGCTCTGCGCATACGGGTGCGGCGAGACGAGCGCCGGCAGCGCGCACACCCAGTAGAACAGCGGCCCCGGCAGGCCCGCGGGCGAGCCGCTGATGGGTGGCCCGACGAGCGGGAAGATCTCACCCCGCGCGAGCTGAACGCCGGTGGCCCAGAAGAGCGACTCGTCGTCGGCGAAGTAGCCGTGCCACCCGCCCCACGCTCGAACGAGGAAGCCGGCCAGCAGACACGCGCCTGTGAAGGCGACGCCCACGCGACGCAGGTGCCGGCGCCGCGCCGCTCCAACGGCTGCCACGCGTTCAGGCCTTTCGGGCGATCGCGAAGAGCTGCGCGCCGGTGGAGGGCGAGTTGAACTTGAACGCCAGCCGCAGCGCCGCACACACGGCGTTCTCTTTGAACCCGTAGGCCCCCTCGCCGAACTGCGACATCGACTGATCGGGGTTGAGGTTCGCGTACCACTTCGAGAGATCGTGAAAGGGGAAGCCCGTGTTCCACACCCGCACCGGGGTGAAGCGGTGCTGGGTCAGCAGCTCGGACATCTCGCGCTGGCTGTAGTGACGACGGTGGCCGACGCGCTGCTCGGTCTCGCGAATGGGGCCCGACTGGGTCGAGAGCACGAGGGTGCCGCCGGGCTTGAGCAGCCGGCCCGCGTTCTCGAGGAACGTGCCGGGCGAGTCGAGGTGCTCGATCACCTCGGTGGCGATCGCGAGATCGAACTTGCCGAGCCAGGCGAAGTCGTCGGGGAAGGGATGCTCGAGGTTCCCGTCGAGGAAGGTGCCCCACGGCAGCAACCTCACGTTCTCGGCGACCTGGGGCCGAGAGAGGTCGAGCCCGCTCCACTGCGCGTTCGGGGCGACGTCGCGCAGCTCGGTCATCAGCACGCCGTTGCCGCAGCCCAGATCGACCACGGCGGTGGGGTTGAGCGAGCGGACGACCTCACGCATCACCTCGACGCGGTGCCGGGGCGCCGCCATCTTGCGCCAGTAGTCCTCCCGGCCAGCGGTGGTGCGCTCGTAGTAGTCGCGGTTGACGGTCGTCGCGTCGTGGGTACCCATGGAGCGCCTTCAACCTCATCTGCCCGGCGTCTGCAATCGGGCCCTCACGTCGCGCCGTCGCGACAGCAGGTGACGCCGGTGATCATCGGGTTCCACTGGCAGCCGGTGGTGTTCTGCGAGGCGTCGACGCGCCCGCTCGCCAGGCACGACGCGCCCGAGCCGAAGGGGAGCTGCACGCAGTTGGCGCCGACGCCGCCCATGTCGGGATCGGTCGGGTTGTTCGGCACGCAGCAGGTCAGGCACTGCCCAATGGAGCCGCGACACGTCGGGTAGCAGGCGTTGCAGTCGTGGGCCGTGTCGAAGGCGAAGCAGCCGAGGAAGGAGGTGGCCTGCTGAAAGGTGACCCGGCCGACCGGCGCGTCGAGGCCTCGGCACACGTGCCACCCGGGTGCACACAGGGCGGCGGCGGGGGCCTCATCAATCCATCCGCTCCAGGGCCCGGCGCAAGCGGCGACGTCAGGGAAGGTCGTGAGATCGGCGAGCCCTTCGCGGCTACCATCGGCGCACCCGGCAACGGCGGAGGCGCCGCCGCCTGAGCTCCCGCCGCCCGAGCTCCCGCCGTCCGAACTCCCGCCGCCCGAACTCCCGCCGCCCGAGCTCCCGCCGGCCGAACTCCCGCCGCCTGAGCTCCCGCCGCCTGAGCTCCCGCCGCCT
>JACSRE010000055.1 GCA_014879945.1 Myxococcus sp. | reverse complement strand
TTCAGCCTTCACCGCGGAAGCTCCCTCAACCGAGCTCAGCTCGCCTCAAAGTGATCGTGCACCCTTGCGGTATGATTGGACATCGATGGGGGCCCTGACGGTGCGTCGTCCGAAGGAAGCGAGCATGGGCCGGGGCGTCGCGCAGGAGCTGCGAACGGCGCGCGACACCTCCGCGCGAACGACGAAGCGCGGCGAGGGCTGCGACATGACGGTGATGGCGACGACGCTCCTCGGCGAGGCGGGCAAGGCCGACGCGGTCGCCTGCACCGAGATCCGCAGGCACGGCGCATGACCAGGCGCCTCTCTGAGATCGACGCCCTGCGTGAGGCCGCCGAGGCCCTGCTGGCGGGCACCCGCGCCCCAGAGCCCTCGACGCTCGAAGGGCCGCCGCGGTTGGTGCACGAGCTGCGGGTGCACCAGGTCGCGCTCGAGCTCCAGCGCGAGGAGCTCCGCCGCACCCAGCTCGAGCTCGACGTCGCGCGCTCCCGCGCCTCCGAGCCGTCCGACGCGCTGCTGGAGCGCTTCAGCCTCGTCATCGAGGCGACGAAGCACGGCTGGTACGACGTCGACGTGACGCAGGGCACGGTCGCGGTAGGGCCGGAGTACGCCCGCATGCTGGGCTACGACCCGAGCACCTTCGTCGAGACGGTGGACGACTGGGTCAATCGCCTGCACCCGGAGGACCGCGAGCCCTCGAAGGCGCGCTACCTCCGGTACCTGGCCGGCGAGCTGCCCACCTACCGCGCCGAGTTTCGCCAGCGAACGGCGCAGGGGCATTGGAAGTGGCTGTTGTCGGTCGGCGCCGTGGTGCGACGAGACGCGCACGGCAAGCCGCAGCGCATGGTGGGCACCCACACCGAGATCGATCACCTCAAGGCGCTCGAAGAGAGCCTTCGCGGCACCAGCCAGTCGCTGACGATCGCGTTGTCGGCGGCCCAGCGCAGCGAGGCCTCGCTGCGGCTGTTCGAGAGCGCCATCGCGCAGGCGCCCAGCGCAGTGGTCATCACCGATGCCGACGGGCGCATCGAGTTCGTCAACCGCGCCTTCGCGAAGGTGACTGGCTGGAGCGCCGCCGAGGCGCACGGCCAGACCATGCGCCTGGTGAGATCGGAGCTGACGCCCCAAGCCACCTACGCAGACCTGTGGGCGACCATCAAGGCGGGCAAGGAGTGGCGGGGCGAGCTCCAGAACCGGCGCCGCGATGGGCAGCTGTTCTGGGCACAGACCTCGATCGCCCCCGTGCGCGACGAGGCCGGGGTCATCACGCACTTCGTCGGCGTTCAGGCCGACACCACCGAGAAGAAGCAGCTCGAGGTGCGGTTGCTGCGAACGCAGCGCCTCGAGACGACCGGCGCGCTCGCCAGCGGCGTCGCCCACGACCTCAACAACATGCTGGCGCCGATCCTGTTGTTCACCTCGATGCTGCGCGACCCTGCCCACGCCAGCTCCGCGCAGCTGATCGCCGACATCGAGGCCAGCACCCGCGACTGCATCGCGGTCGTGCAGCGGCTGCTCTCGTTCAGCCGGGGCGGCGACGAGGCCCTGGTGGCGCTCTCACCCGGCGAGGTGCTCCGAGACTTCATCGGTGTCTTCAGGCGCAGCCTGCCCGCCGGCGTCACGTTGGAGGCCGACGTTCCAGCCGAGGGCTGGCCAGTTCACGGAGACGCGACCCAGCTCCGACAGCTCCTGGTCAACCTCTGCGTGAACGCGCGCGACGCCATGCCGCGCGGAGGCACCCTCTCGGTCTCGCTGCGCGACGTCACGCTCGACCATGACACGATCCGCCCCGAGTTCACCGAGTTCTGGGAGGGCGCACGGCCGGGCCGCTGGGTCTGCATCACGGTCGCCGACACCGGCGTCGGAATTCCCCACGAAGTCCACGAGCGCCTCTTCGAGCCCTTCTTCACCACCAAGGACAAGGGCACCGGCACCGGCCTGGGGCTGGCGACGGTGGCGCAGATCTGCCGGCGACACGGTGGTTTCATCTGGCCCAGCTCGCCGCCGGGCCAGGGCGCGCGGTTCGAGGTCTACCTGCCGGCGGCGACAGGGGCTCCACCCGCGCCGGCCGACGCCAACACGGCGCGCGAAGGGCCCGGCGGGGGGCGACTGGTGTTGGTCGCCGACGACGACGCCGCGGTGCTCCGCTCAGTGCGACTGACGCTCGAGGCCGCAGGGTACCGCGTCGTCACCGCCCGCGACGGGCGCGAGCTGCTCGAGCTGGCGCAGGCCGGCGAAGAGCCGCGGTTGGTGCTCTCGGACGTCTCGATGCCCAGGCTCGGCGGCGTCGCTGCGACCGCGACGCTCAAGGCCCGCGCGCCGACCCTGCCGGTGCTGCTGATGACGGGTGACCCCTCGGCCCGGCTCCCCGTCGGCACCCGAGCGCTGGCCAAGCCCTTCTCGGCCCGGGAGCTGCTCGACCGGGTCGCGCAGGCCCTCGTGGGACGGGAGTGACCCGGAGGTTGTCACCTCGCAGGGGGAGTGGGATCATCATCACCGCAGCGCGGGGGAGCCCACTCCAGGAAGCAGCCATGACGGCCTTCTTAGTCGTCGATGATCACGAGCTGATGCGCAAGGGCGTCGGCCAGCTCTTGCTGGGGCTGCGGCCGGGCGCGACCGTGTTTGAGGTGGGGAAGGCCGACGACGCGCTCGCGGCCCTGCACACCCAACGCATCGATCTGGTGGTGCTCGACCTCGGGCTGCAGGGCCGCAGCGGCATCGACCTGCTCGCCGAGGTGCACCGGCAGTGGCCCACGCAGCTGGTGCTGGTGCTCTCGGGGTTCGCCGAGTCCTCGTGGGCGCGACGGGCGCTGGCGGCCGGTGCGCGCGGCTTCATCTCGAAGACCTCGGCCGCAGAGGAGCTCCGCGGCGCCGTGCTGCACGTGTTGGACGGCGGCCGCTACGTCTCTGCGTCGCTGGCGCAGGGGCTGGCGGCCGATCTCGCAGCCGGGGTCGCGCGCACGCCGCTGGAGCTCCTGTCGACGCGCGAGCTCGAGGTGCTGCGCCAGGTCGCCCGGGGGTCGAGCCTGAAGGAGATCGCCTCGAACCTCCACCTCTCCGAGAAGACGGTGGGCACCTACCGCGCCAGGCTGGCGACCAAGCTGAGCCTCTCGACGAACGTCGAGCTGACCCGCTTCGCCCTGGAGCACGGCATCGCCGACTAACGCGGGTCAGGAGAAGACCCGACAACCGAAGGGGGCGTTCGCTCGACCTCGACGGCTCGAGGTGGCGGCGAGGCTCCTCGAGGTGAGCCCCCGACTGAAGAGCACCCTCGCAGGCTTCGACGACGCGCCCACCTTCTCGCGGTGGCTGGGCGACGCGCTGGCTGGGGTCGGCGTAGGCGTCTGTGAAGTCGATGACGACGGGCTGATCCGATGGCTGAGCGCGGTGGCGGCCGAACACCTCGGCACCGACGCGGGTCTGGCGCGTGGAGCGGCGCTCGACGACGTCTCCTTCAACGCCTGTGGGGGCGCGGCGCCGAGGGCCCGGGTCACCCGCGCCACGGCGCGCCTGGCGTTCGTCGTCGCGGCGCGAGACGAGGCAGGCCAGCGCAGGCTCGAGAACCTCGGCCGCATGACGACGGCCATCGCCCACGACTTCAACAACCTGCTCTCGGTCATCTGGTCCTTCTCGGACGGGCTCGCCGCCGAGCCCTCGCTGACGTTGGAGCAACGCGCCGACGCCTTCGAGATTCGTGCGACCGCGATGCGCGCCGCCGGGCTCAGCCAACAACTGCTCGCCGCTGGCCGGCCGGTGCGGGCGCATGCTCGCGCCGTCGACTGCGCGGCGACCTTCGCGAGCATGGAGCGCCTGCTGTCGGCGCTGATCGGCAGCGGGGTCGACCTGAGCTGGCACGTCGAGCGCGGCACGCCGGCGTGCGCCATCACCCCGACGCAGTTCGAGCAGGTCATCGTCAACCTGGCGGTGAACGCTGGGCTGGCCATGAGCTCCAGGGGCACGCTGGGGCTGCTCGCGCGGCGCGTGGTGGAAGGCGGCGAGCCGATGGTCTGCGTCGAGGTTCGTGACACGGGCGGCGGCATCGCGCCCGAGGTGTTGCCGCACATCTTCGAGCCGTTCTTCACCACCCGCGCGGCGGGCAAGGGGCTGGGCGTGGGGCTCTCGACGGTTCGCAAGCTCGTGCGTGACGCCGGGGGCGAGGTGACGGTCGCCTCGACCGGCGCCACCGGCACGGTGTTCTCAGTCCTCCTCCCGGTCGCGCTCGACGGGGAGCTCGAGGTGCCGGCGCCGGAGCTCGAGCTGGCGCCCGTCAGTCTCGGCGCGGGCCAGCGGCTGTTGGTGGTCGAGCCAGAGCACGCGGTGCGCGGGCTGCTGTACGCGCTGCTCAGCCGGGCGGGCTACCACGTCACCCTGGCGTCGAACGGCGCCGAGGCGCTCTTCCTCTTCAACGAGGCGCAGCGCCCCTTCGACGGGTTGCTCACCGCGACCGACCTTCCGTTCCTCGGCGGCGTCGAGCTGGCGCGGCGCGTCGGCGCGGGAACCAGAGCGCTCCCGGTGCTGCTCGTGCACCCCAGCGACCAGCTGCCGGCCCCGACGACGCTCACCGCGCACTGCCTCGGCAAGCCCTTCTCGGAGCGCAAGCTGCTCGCGCAGGTCGCTGGGCTGTTCAGAGAAGAGGGTGCGCCCCCGACCGGCGCATCGTGAGGGGCCCGCGACGCGCTCAGGCGTGGCCGGTCGCCACGCACGGCCCCTTCAACTTCAGCTCGCTCCACAGGGCCGGTCTGGCCTCGAAGTCCTTCTGGGCCACCGACGTCCAGCGGGTGAGGTTGCCCGCCTGCCCGGACGCCTCGAGGAACTTCTGGTCGAGCGGCTGGCGCCCCATCATCACGTCGGCGAAGTGAATCGCTGCGTGCAGGTCGTGGGCGCCCGGCTCCAACGCGCCGAGGTCGTGGTGCAGCGCCGCCACCTCGACGAGCGAGACCGGCAGCCCCCAGAGGTCGAGCAGGCCCGCGCCCACCTCGTCGTGGCCCACGCCCATCAGCTCGCGCTGCACCTCACACAGCGACCTGCCCTCCGCGGCCGCCACGGCGCGGGCCCTGGTGGCCTCTGCGGGCTGTGATGCGCTGAGCACCAGCTCTCCCACGTCTCGGAGCAGCGCCGCGGTGAAGGCCTCGTCGGCTTGAGGGTGCCCTTGCAGGAACGCGCGCGCGAGCCGGGCCGAGAGCAGCGCCTCGTGCTGCGCGTCGGGCGAGGCAGCCGCGCTCGGGGCGCCGAACACGTGGGCCGACAACGCCAGCGACTTCACCAGCTCGGCCCCGAGGAAGACGACCGCCTGGCGAACGGACACCACCCGCTTGGCGGTGCCGAAGTAGGCCGAGTTCACCAGCTGGAGCAGCTTGCCCGTCATCGCGGCGTCTCGCTCGACGATGGCGGAGAAGTCATCGAGGCTCGAGGTCGGGCTGGCGACGACCCTCGACAGCTCGAGCCAGGTCGCCGGCGCCGAGGGGAGCGACTCGACGCTCGCCAGCCACGTGCGCAGAGTTGGGTTGCTCAGCCGCTCGAGCGTCTTTCGCGCGCGCGAGATGACCCCACGGAGCGTCGGGCCGTCACAGGGCTTGCTCAGGTACTGGTGCGACACCTTCGCGAGCTTCAGCACGCTGGCGGTGTCGGCGTAGCCCGAGAGCACCACCCGCACGACCTCGGGGTGCCGCGCCTTCACCTCGCCCAGCAGCTCGGCGCCGTCCATGCCCGGCATGCGCGCGTCGCTGATCACCACGTCGTAGGGGTTCACCTCGAGCGCCTTGAGCGCGGCCTCACCGCCCACCACGAAGGCCATCTCCCAGTCGCTGCGCTCCCTGCGCAGCAGGTTCTTCAGCGCAGCGAGGATGGGCGCTTCGTCGTCGACGAACAGGACTCGAAGCTTCTCTGGTACCTCAGACATGAGAGCCCCCTGGGCGTGACGTTTCCCTCTCACGGAATGCAGGGGATGGGCCGCGCATGGGCAGAGCAGTGGCGGCGACTTGAGACGCAGGCCGGGGGGTTTGGCGCTGTGGGATGGGTCAGCGAAACCCATGATTTGGGTCAAGCTGTCAGGCAAACACCCGACGTCGAACCCGCGCTCAGCCCCCCGGGGCGATGGGCTGGGTTTGGGGATCAGCGCCCGGCGCCGTCGGGGACAGGGGCGGGGCCGCCTCGGCGCGAGGCGCCCTGGCCTCGGCGATGCGCTGGCTCAGCAGCACCTCGAGGCTCTTCGAGAAGGTGGCCACCGACGGGTCCACGCTCCCCTGCGACGCCTTGAGGGCCGCCCACAGGGGCGCGTCGGCCTGCGACTGCTTCACCAGCCCCACCACCAGCGCGTCGAGGGCGGCGGCGCGATCGGCCTCGCCGGTCACCTGCAGCGCCGAGAGGAGCTCGACCGGCGCGTCGTGCGCGACGACGGCCAGCTGCTCGGCCAGGAACGCCGAGCCCAGCTCATCGCTGGCGGTGTAGCGAACGAACTCGAACACCCTCGAGATGGCCTCGAGCTGCCCTGCGGCGGCGAGCTCGACCAGGCTCGAGAGCACCGGCACGTCGAGCCCCGCCTGCTTCGCCGCCTTCTGGAGCCGGCCGAACACCTCGTCGCTGGCCACCGCGCTGTCGAGGAAGATGCGGGCGTGCGCGGGCTCCTTCGGGTCCGAGAGGATGAGGGCGTCGGCGATGACCGCGCGCACGGCGGGGTCCTTCTCGCTGCGCCAGGCGATGCGCAGGAACGAGGCGTTGCGCTTGTCGGCCCGCTGGCCCATGGCGACGTAGGTCTTCAGCCGCGTCTCGAGCTCGGCCTGCGACGACACCACCGAGGCCGGCCGCATCATCGAGGCCACCGCCGAGGCGGGCCCCTGGCTGGAGCCGAGCGCGGCGACGGCGGCGCCGAGGGCGTCGATGTGCTGCACCACCGACGAGGCCCGCCCGGGGAAGTCGTTCACCATCACCGAGAAGACGAAGCGCTCGCCGCCGACGGCCTGCACGTAGCCCGACAGCGCCGAGACGTTCTCGAGGGTGCCCGTCTTGGCGCGCAGGCGCCCCACGGCCTCGCTGCCCTCGAAGCGGTACCTGAGGGTGCCGTCCTTCGCGGCGATGGCGAGGGCAGACAGGTACTCGGGCGCGATGGGGAAGCGGCGGGCCATGTGCGAGAGCAGCGTGGTGGTCTGCGCGGCCGAGAAGCGGTTGGCGTCGTTGAGCCCCGAGCCGTTCTTCATCACGTAGGTGCCGCGCGGAATGCCGACGTCTCGCTCGAGGAAGTCCTCGACCGCCTCGATGCCCTTGCCGTGGCTGCCGGGCACGCCCTTGACCTCGGCGCCGATGGTCTTGATCAGCTGCTCGGCCACGAAGTTCGACGAGTTCTTGTTGAGCCGCTTGAGCACGATGTCGAGGGTGTCGCTGGCCGCGGCGGTCAGCAGCTTCGACCCGGGCGGCACGGCGCCGGCGCGAACGCGGCCCTTCACCTTGACGCCGCGCTGGGTCAGCAACTGCTTGAGCGTGAAGCCGAAGTAGAGGGCGGGCTGATCGACCTTCTTCCACTGGCTCCACACGCCCTTGTCCACGGGCACCACGCCCTTGACCTCGATCTTCTGGCGCACCTTGTCCTTGTCCACCGAGCTGCTGACCGTGTAGCGGCGCTGCGTCTTGGCGCCGGTGGTGACCTCGGACTCGATGACGAAGAAGTCAGAGGGCGGCTCCACCTCGGTGACCGCGGCCGCGCCGATGTGCTCGCCCGGGCGCAGGAAGACGCCCACCGAGTTCCAGTTGAGCGAGAGGGCGCCGGTGGGCGCCAGGTAGGCCTTGTCGCCCGTCTCCTGGTCGAAGCCCGGCGCCGTGCGCTCGGCGTCGAAGTAGGTGTCGTCGAGCACGATGTCGGTGACCTCCTTGAGGCCGGCGTGCACCAGGTCCGACACCATGCCGTAGAGGCGCTCGGTGTTGACGGTGGGGTCGCCGCGGCCGCGCACGTAGAGCACCCTGGCCTTGCCGTCCTTGAACTCGCGGTCGGTGAGGAAGTCGGTCTCGAAGCGGAAGTCGGGGCCGAGCGTCGCCAGCGCCGTGGCGGCGGTGAAGAGCTTCACGTTCGAGGCGGGGTTGAGCAGCTCGTCGCCGTCGCGCGAGAACACCAGCGAGTCGTCGTCGAGGCTCCTGACCTGCACGGTGACGCGCGCCCCCTTGAGGGTCGAGGTCTCGATGACCGAGGTCAACGCCCGCCGGAGCGCCTCGCGCTCCTTCTCTTTGAGCTTCGGGTCGGGAGCGCCCCACGCCGCCGCCGCGCACACCACCACCGCTCCCACCGCCAAAATCCCGATTCGTCTCACGATGGGGTTCAGTAAACTCCGGTTTCGGGTAAGGCCGATAGTTCGTGGCGTCGACTTTTCACTGACCAGACGAGGGGGGTTCCCATGACTGAGAGCACCGAGGTTTCGCGAGTCATCAAGGCGCCGGCGCGGCGCATCTACGAGGCGTGGCTCGACCCCGAGGAGCACGCGCTGATGACCGGCGCGGCCACCTCTGGAGGTGAGGGCGGCGCCTACACCGCGTGGGACGGCTACATCGAGGGCCGCACCGTCACCGCCGAGCCCTTCGCGCGCATCGTGCAGTCGTGGCGCACCAGCGAGTTCCCCGAGAAGCACCCCGACAGCACCCTCACCGTCGAGCTCACCGAGGTGGCTGGCGGCACCGAGGTGAAGCTGGTGCACACCGGCATCCCCCCAGGCCAGGGCGACGACTACGCCGCCGGCTGGAAGGACTTCTACTTCGACCCGATGGAGCGGTACTTCGCCAGCCCGCGCGAGAAGCTGAAGGAGGGCGTCGAGGCCATCGAAGAGGCCGCCGAGAAGGCGGGGCACGCCATCGAAGACGCCGTCGAGCAGGCCGGCCAGGCGCTCGAGCGCACCGCCAAGAACATGGGCAAGGCGCTCCAGGACGCGCGGAAAGAGGCGCGCAAGCAGGCGGTGAAGGCCGTCAAGCAGGGCAAGCAGGTGCGGAAGCAGGTGGCGGCGCAGGCGAAGTCCCTCGGCAAGAAGGTGCGAGCCCTGGTCAAACGCAAGAAGGCGGCCAGCCCGGCGAAGAAGGCCGCGGCGCCGGCGAAGAAGAAGGCCGCGCCTGCGAAGAAGAAGGCGGCGCCTGCGAAGCGCGCAACGGCGGCGAAGAAGAAGGCCACGCCAGCGAAGAAGAAGCCTTCGGCGAAGAAGCCCTCGCGGCGCTGACGTCGTGGCTCCCGAGCCGCGCGCCCCTCTTGGGGCGCGGCTGCGTCGACGCGTCAGGGCTGCCTGGAGGCGCGCAGGGCCCTGAGCGAGGCCTGGCGCTGCTTGCCCTGCCTGCGGAAGACGGGGCCCAGGCTCAGCGCCGTCTCGGGCATCAGCGCCGAGAGCCGCGCGATGAGCCCGCGCGTCATCGGAATCGTCACCTCGAGCGGCCGGTTGGGCAGCACCTCTTCGATGAAGACGCGCTCCAGGTCTTGCACGGTCAGCACGGTGGGCCCCGAGAACATCATGGCCGCTTCGGCGCGGTCGACCTGCGCGTCGAACATCGGCGTCTGCACCGCGTCGGGCATCACCAGCGAGACGTGCACGCCGAAGGGCGCGAGTTCCTGGGCGATCGAGAGCGTGAAGCCCCGCACCGCGAACTTCGAGGCCGCGTACAGCGACAGCCCCGCGGCCGGCGCGAGCGACGCCAGGCTGCCGACGTTGATGACGTGGCCCGCGCGCTGGGCGACGAAGTGCGCGCCCACCACCCGGCACCCGTGGATGAGGCCCTTGGTGTTGACGTCGAGGTGCTTGTCCACCTCGGCCGCGTCGGCCTCGTGGGCGTAGCCAGACTTGAGGTGCCCGGCGACGTTCATCAGCACGTCAACGCGGCCGAAGTGGGCCAGGCCGACCCGCAGCGTCTCTTCCCACTCGCCGGCGTTGCGCACGTCGAGCCTGAGCGTCTTGACGTGCTCCGCGGGCCAGGCGTCGTCCTTCGCGCACTGCTCGAGCCCCGAGACGTTCACGTCGGTGGCGATGACGCGGTACGCGCCGGCCAGCGCCTTCGTCAGGTGCCGCCCGATGCCGCTGGCGCAGCCCGTCATCACGATGACCTGGGTGGTCTGCATACGAGGCCTCTAGCGCGACCGGCGACGCGCGCCCATGACGGACCGCCTCGCTGGCGCCTGTCGCAAAGGCGGGCTCCTGACGCGGCACGGTGCGGCAGCCCGGCGCCCCTCCCGTGCGTTGAGAGGGGAGTGTCTGCTACACGCCTCGCCCATGGTTCGGTTCGTCACCAAGGCTCCCTGGCTCGTGCTGTTCGCGGTGTTCCTCGCCTGCGGAGGCGGCGGCGGCGGGTGTGGCGGCGGGTGCGGGGGCTTCCAGCAGCTGCCTCAGGGCACCTACGCGGGCCCCAAGCTCGACGCGGCGGGGGCCATTCGCGTCTCGTCGGCCGGCTTCGCGTACATCAACTCCGACGCCGGCATCGCCACCATCCTCTCGGTGCTCGCGCCGGGCGGGACGCTGCGGGTGCCGGTGCCCTGCTCCATTCAGACGACCAGCCTGCTGGGCATTCCGGTGCTGCAGCTCGCCATCGGCGACGAGGGCTCGCTCCTGTGCACCTCGGAGGCCTGCGGCCAGATGGACGGGCGCTGCACCACGGCCGACGTGCCCCGCGAGGTGCTCATCAACATCAACACCCTGCGGCTGGCGCCCAAGTCGCCCGACATCGTCGAGGCCGTCATCGGCGCGACGGTGCAGACCGGTGAGCTGCACATCGGCTCGGTCAGCACCAACGCCTGTCTGCTGGGCGGTGGCGGGCGCATCAAGTGCACCGTCGACTTCGACACCGCGCGCGCGCCGCCGGCGTTCACCGAGCTGGGCCTCAACATCAAGCTGGCCATCGACACCCGGTGGGACCGACTCCTCGCGCTCGAGGTCGCCGACATCGACGGCACCAGCACCTGCTCCGGCGGCACCCAGCCGCCCGCGTGCATCGACGGCGCCGACATCACCCTCGCCCGCCCCGCCGGCGCGAGCTGCTCGCTCTGCACGGCCGCCAACTTCGGGCCGGTGAAGAACCTCCTCATCGGCCAGCTCGCCAGCTCGCTGCAGAAGCAGCTCACCTCGGCCCTCACCGACCTCAACTGCGCGCCGTGCTCGCTGGGCGCCTGCCCGATGGCGACCCAGGCCGGCGTCTCGGCCATGTGCGTGCCTGAAGATGGCGGCCCGGGGAAGTGCGTCGAGGCCTCGACTGGGAAGTGCGTGCCGGGCCTCATCGGCGCGGAGGGGCGCCTCGACGTGTCGTCCGCGCTCCCCGCCGGCCTGGTGCCACCCGGCAGTGAAATCGAGCTCGCCTTCGGCGCGGGCGGGCTGGTGGCGTCGGGCCCCACGGGCACCTCCATCGGCCTGCGCGGCGGCGTGCGCGAGGTGCGGCCTGCCGCCTGCGTGGCCCCGAAGAACCGGCCCCCGCCGGTGATGCTGCCGCTGCCCGACCTCGACCGCGACGCGCCGGCGGTTGGCTACGACGTGGCGTTCTCGCTGTCGCAGCAGGTGATGGCCGACACGCTCTACCGGGTGCAGCAGTCGGGGGCCCTCTGCCTCGAGCTGGGCAACGAGTCGGTCTCGCTGCTCGAGTCGGGGCTCCTGTCCACGCTGCTCCCCTCGCTCAACAAGTTCACCGACGGCAAGAGCGTGCCGCTGCGGGTGGCGATTCGGCCGGTGAACCCGCCCACCGTCGTCATCGGAGAGGGCACCCTCGGCATGAACGGCCAGCCGCTCGACCCGCTGCTGCTCATCGACTGGCCGCAGCTCGAGATTGACGTCTACGCGCTCCTCGAGGACCGCAACGCCCGCCTCTTCACCATTCAGGCCGACCTCAAGCTCCCCCTGGGCCTCGACGTGCGCGGCTGCGACCAGCTGCGGCCGGTGGTGGGCAGCCTGATGAACGCGGTGCAGAACGTGTCGGTGAAGAACAACGAGCTGCTGGCCGAGAGCCCCGACGCCCTGGCGATGCTGGTGCCGTCGCTGCTGTCGCTCGCCGAGCCGCAGCTGGCCATGGGCTTCCCCTCGGTGACGCTGCCGGATCTGCCGGGCTTCGCCTTCAAGATTCAGCTGCTGCGGGCGCGCGGCGTGGGCCAGGTGACCGGCACCTCGACGTACAACCACCTGGGCATCTACGCGCGCCTGTACCCGCGGACCGAGGCGTGCCCGGTGCCGCTGCGCGCCGAAGAGGCGGCGCTGTGGTTGTCGTCGCGTGAAGACGCGACGGCGCGGGTGATGGGCCTGGGCACGCAAGAGGTGTCGTTCCGCGTCGACGACGGCTTCTGGTCGACCTGGCAGCCGGCCGACGCCTTCGGGCAGGCCATCGTGCAGCACCCGCGGCTGCGCATCGGGGGCCGGCACGTCATCGAGGTGCGCGGGGCCGACGGGCGAACGGGCCGCCTCGAGCTGCGCTGATGCGAGCGCTCCTCTGCTGCGCGCTGGTCGGCGTCACCGGCTGCGTCACCATCGTCACCCGTGAAGGCGGCAAGCGCGCGCCCGGGGCCGACGAGCACGAGGCCCACGGCTTCATCATTCTCAACGGCGAGCGCACCGCGGTGAAGTGGTCTGACGGCGACAGCTTCGACTTCGAGTCGGGGCCCTACGACGGCCAGGGCACGCGCCTGTTCGGCTACAACACCCTCGAGTCCTACGGCCCGGTGCACCGCTGGGGCACCTGGACGCGCGAGGAGCTCTACACGCTCACCAAAGGCGACGCCGAGGTCTGCGCCTCGAAGGAGTGGGAGTGCACCACCGAGGGGCAGCCCGACGCCTATGGCCGGGTGCTGGTGGACTGCCCGAAGCTGGCCATCGAGATGGCGCGCCAGGGCCGGGGCCTGGCCTACGCGGTGAGGGGAAAGCCCAACCGCCTGGTGCTCGACGCCATGCACCAGGCCCAGCGCGCGGGCCGCGGCATGTGGGCCAAGGGCGTGCCGAAGGGGCTCATCACCGCGCTGCACTCCTTCGCCGAGAACGAGGGCACGAAGTACACCACCTCGTCCAACCGCATCCTCGACACGCGCACCGGCGAGGCGCCGCTGCGCAAGCACACCGACAACTACCAGCTGTGTGAAGAGGTCTGCCTGCGCACCGAGGGCGACTGGTCGTGCATGGTGTACGTGCCGTTCGAGCGAAGGTACCGAGACCAGCCGCCCTGTCTCATCGGCGAATGAGCGTCGCGGACGAGAAGGCGGCGCTGCGGAGGCGCCTCGAGGCGGTGCGCGAGCAGGCGGCGGCGGCGGCGCCCGGCGCGGCCGAGCTCGTCGCGCGGCGGTTCTCGGTCCCCACGGCGCCGGCGGTGGTGGCGGGCACCTTCCCGATGCGCTGCGAGCTCGACCCGCGGCCGTTGATGCGCCGGCTCGAGGCCCTCGGCGCGCGGCTCGCCCTGCCCCGCACGCCGCGGCGAGGGAGCCCGCTCACGTTTCACCTGTGGACGGCCCAGACGCAGCTCGTCACCAGCCGGTTTGGCGTGACCGAGCCTGCGCCCGACACGCCACACGTCACGCCCACGCTGGTGCTGGTGCCCCTGCTGGCCTTCGACCGCACCGGCGCGCGGCTCGGGTATGGCGGCGGGTTCTACGACGTGACGCTGGCCGCGCTGCGCGCCGTGGGGCCCGTCGAGGCGATCGGCCTGGCGTACGCCGCGCAAGAGGTCGACCGGGTGCCGACGGAGCCGCACGACGCGCCCCTCGACGGGGTGCTCACCGAGCGCGAGGCGCTGCGCTTCTGAACTTCGGGCCTCGGGGGAGACGGCCCCTCAAGTAGGCTCCGCGCCATGCGCTCCGTGTTGCTGCTGTCGCTGCTCGCCTCGTCCGTCTTCGCCGCCGAACGCCCGCTGTACTTCACCCGGCCGCTGACGCCCGCTGACCTGTCAGGCCGCTCGCTGCGTGAGCTGACGCTGATGCGGAACTGGATCTACGCCCGCCGCGGCAACGAGTTCCGCCGCGCGTGGCTCCGAGACTTCTTCGCGGGCCAGAAGTGGTACGCGCCGAACCAGGCCGGCTTCCTCTCGGGCGAGTGGCGGAACAACGAAGACGAGACCGGCGAGACCGCGGCGCGTGACGACAAGAACGCCGAGGCCATCGCCACCTATGAGGCGGCGCTGACGACCGAGCAGTTGGTGGCGATGCGAGACGCCGCGCGCGCCCGAATCAAGGCCGCCAGCGCGCCCGACCCGGCCGACGTCATCGAGCTCAAGCAGCTGTCGGTGCGCCTGGGGGGCTGGGCCGGCGAAGGCGACGGGCCGGCTGACCTGACGCCGCTCGAGAACCCCAGACGCCTCGACGGCCTGCTCACGCTGAAGGACCTCGAGGACATGTCGTCGCGAGACCTCAAGCTGCTGCGCAACACCATCTTCGCGCGCAAGGGCCGGCCCTTCGAGACGCCGCTGGTGAAGGGGCACTTCAAGACGGTGCAGTGGTACGCGCCCAACCCGAAGTACAGCGACAAGCTGCTGAGCGACGTCGACAAGAAGAACGTGAAGCTCATTCAGTCGCTCGAGCGCGAGCTCAAACGCGAGGCCGAGACGAACTACATGTTCGCGGCCTGATAGGCCGCGCGGTCCCCCGGGTGGGGATCACCAGAGCGACACTCACCAGTCGGCGCGGGTCTTCGTCTTGTTCGACAAGACGGAGCCGAGGGACTCGAGGAGCGACAGCTCCAGCGTCGAGGCTTCGGGGAGCGTCGCGCGTTGGCCGCGAAGCCCGGCTCGAATGGGCACCGCGGTCGCTCGCGAGACCTTCCCTTCCTCGAGCTCCAGCCGCACCAGCAGCCCTTCAGCTTCCGAGGTGCAGTCGCAGTCGAAGGCCAGGTTGCCCAGGCCCCACGCGATGACGGTCTCGCCACGCCGCTCCACCGCGCCGACGGCGTGACTGCCATGGGCGAGCACCGCTTGCGCTCCCGAGGCCACCGCCAGGTCCACCGCGCGGCGCAGAGAAGGCTCCGGCAGGTACAGCGGCGGCGCGAGCACGTGGAACAACACGACGGTGGGCCGAACGACGGCGAGCTGCGTGGCGAGCCGTGGAGGAACGCCCCCGGAGAGGTCGACCTGCAGCACGGTGACGCCCGCCACCGACGCGCTCCCCAGCGGCGCGACGTCGGACCTCACCAACCCTGCCCGGGTGCGCGCGAGTCCTTCAGCGCCGTCATCCATCGCGTGGTTGTTCTCGACGCCAGCGGCGATGACGTTGGCAGCCTTGAGGTGCGCGGCCGCGTCGGGCGGGTTGAAGAGCGCCTGCGCCGACGACGGGCGCGGGGTGGGCGCGATGGGGCCCTCGAGGTTGACGACGAGCGGGCCGTCGAGCGCGAGGCCCTCGAGCGCGCCGCCGCCGCGTTCCCCGAGGTGCACGTCGCCGCCGAACCACAACACCGTGGGCCGCTGGGGCGCCGCCTGGCGAGCGCACCCACCGACGAGGAGCGTGACGACGACCCAGCCCAGCGCGCGCCGGGGTGCCGAGGTGAACGCCGACGCGGTGGGTCTCCTCGCGCCCGCCGCTGCGCGAGCGCCACGCGGCTGCGGCCGCTCCGCCGGCAGCGTCCGAGCTGCTTCACCGCCGCGGTGCGGGCTCATGGGCGCCAGACGAGGTGCGTGGCCGACTCGGGGCAGGCGTGCGCGAACTCCTCGGTCGCCGCGAGCGTCGCCGAGGCGGTCTGGCGGGGCGTGGCGATGAAGCCCCGGCTGGCGAAGTAGTCGGCGGCCGAGGTGGTCAGCAGCGAGACCGACTCGAGGCCCAGCTTGCGCGCCTCGGCCAGCCGCTCGTCGACCAGCACGGCGCCGATGCCGGTGCGTCGAAGCGCCGGCTCGACCACCACCGAACGCAGCAACCCGTCGGCGCCGTGGCGCTCGAGCCCCGCGGCGCCCACCACGCGCGCGTCGGCGACCGCCACCACGTACGCCTGGGGGAACTGGCTGCGCAGGCCGGCGAGCGGCAGCGACGCCTCGGTGAGGAGCGCCTCGACCGACGGGAGGTCCTCCGCGCGGGCCGCTCGCAGCCTCCACGACGAGCGCCACCCGAGCTCGACGGGCAGGTCGCCCAGGCGCTCGAGGCGCGCGTCGCCGTCGAGCTTGAGCCCGAGAAACCGCACGCCCGCGGCCTTCGCGGCTTCACGATCGAAGCGCGAGTCGCCGATCATCACCGCCTCCGAGGCCGAGACGCCCAGCTCCTTCAGGCCCAGCAGCACCAGGTCGGGCGCGGGCTTCGCGTGGGCGACGCGGTCAGCCGTCGCGCGCACCTCGAACCAGGCCGCGAGCTTCGCGTGCTCGAGGATGGCGCGGGTCAACGGCGCGACGGTGTTGGTGACGACGCCGATGCGGAGGCCTCGCTGGGTCAGCAGCTCGGCCAGCGGCGCGGCCTCGGGGTTCACCCACATCGCGTCGAGGTGCTTGACGAACTCCGACACGTAGAAGGCGTCGAGCTCGGCGGTGGAGCAGCGCAGCCCGAACACGGGGATGTCGGCCGCGGTGCCCTGACCGAAGGTGGGGAAGAACTCCCCACGGGTGATGGCGCGGCCCCGGAACCGAGCGCCCGCCGCCTCGACGACGCGGAACCAGACCTCCTCGCTCCGAACGAGAACGCCATCCATGTCGAAGAGCACCGCGCGCATGCGCGGCGCTGTACCACCGAACGTCTGCGACCCGGGCGATGACCGCGTCTGCGCGCCCGACGTCGGTGCTCGTGATGACGACCGCGACCAGGAAGCCCACGAGGGCGTGCTCGCGCGGCCCCTGCCACGTTGGCGTCTCGGCGCGCGCTCGTCCTTCGCGTACGAAACGGGGGCCTCGAGCGCCCAGGTCAGGTGCGCGGCAGGTGCGTCGTGCCGGGCCCCGGCGTGATGTAGAGGGCGGTGAACGGCTCGATGACGTTCGCGGTGTGCGGCACGCCGGGCGGGTTGATGACGGCCTCGTTCGGCCCGACGATGACGTGGCGCCTGGCGCCGCCCACGTCCTGAATGAACTCCGCGCGGCCCGACAGCACGATGACCACCTCGGCGCCCGCCGGGTGCGTCTCCCACACCGGCCAGTCCTTCGTCGAGGTGGCGAGCGTCACCAGGCGCCCCGGGTCATCGGGGCTGCAGTGGGCCGCGACGTACTTCTCGTAGTCGTGCTCGAAGCCGGGCACCGGCACGGCCGTCGAGGGGGCGCCGAGGTGAATGGCGTCTCGCTCCAGGTTCAGTGGTTTCTCGCTCATGCGCCTTCGTACGACACGCGCGCTGTGCCACACCACCCGGCATGGACTTTCGCTTCTGCCCCCGCTGCGCCACGGCCCTCGTCGAGAAGCCCGCGGGAGGAAAGCCCCGCCCGTCGTGCCCGAAGGAGGGCTGCGGCTACGTCTGCTGGAGCAACCCGACGCCGGTCGTCGCGGCCATCATCGAGCACGACGGCGCGGTGCTCCTCGCGCGAGGCAAGGGCTGGCCCGAGAAGGTGTACGCCCTGGTGACGGGCTTCCTCGAGGCCGGCGAGACGCCCGAGGCCGCGGTGCTGCGTGAGGTGAAAGAAGAGACCAACCTCGACGCGACCCTGGTGTCGTTGGTGGGCGTGTACCCGTTCGAGCTGCGCAACGAGCTCATCCTCTGTTTCCACGTCACGGCCACCGGGCCCATCACCCTGTCCGACGAGCTCGAAGCGACGAAGCACATCCCGAAAGAGAAGCTGAAGCCATGGCCCTTCGGCACCGGGCTCGGCGTGAAGGACTGGCTCGAGCGCGGCGGCCTCAGGCCCGAACGCAGCGCGCCGTCGGCCTAGGCGCGCGCCCTTGCGCCCACCGACGCGGCCGTGTCACACGCGCCTCGTGCGAACTCCATTTCTGCTGATTGGTTTGTCCCTCGTGCTCTCGGCCTGCGCGGCGCCTGAGGGCTTCGGCCTGATGCCGACGAAAGCGGGCGCGGGGCCTGCGGTGGCGTTCGACCCGTTTCATCGGCCGCTCCCCGACATTCCCCTGCCCAACGACTTCGCCACCCGCTTCGACGCGCTGACGGCGACGAAGCGACGCCTCAACGCCTCGATGGTCGCGCCCACGGTGTGGGAGCAGCGCACGCGCGCGGGCCTCGATGAGCTCGACGGCTGGGGCACGCTGGCGCCCATCTCGGTCAGCTTCGACGCGCCGCTCGACGTCGAGAACATCATTCGCCGGCACCACAACGACCGCTACCAGTCGGCTGACGACGCGCTGCTGGTGGTGGACGTGACGCGCGGCTCGCCCGACTACTGCAAGGCCATGCCGATGGACCTCGGCGAGGGCCTCTTCCCCGCGCGGCTGGACCGGCCCGAGTACTACCCCGACGACCCGCGCGGCCATCACACGACGCTGATCTTCGAAGAGACCGAAGAGGACCTCAACGGCAACGGCGTGCTCGACGAGGGCGAAGACACCGACATGGACGGCGTGCTCGACCACCCCAACAGCCGCAGCACGAACGACCCCTCCATCATCACCTTCTACGAGCGCGAGACGAACACGCTCATCGCCAGGCCGGTGTACCCCCTTCGTGAGGGCACCACCTACGCGGTGGTGTTGACGACCAACCTCGTCGGAGAAGACGGCGCGCCCGTTCGCTCGCCCTTCAAGTTCGTCAACCACACCAGCCAGACCCAGGCGCTGCGCCCGCTGGCCGACGAGTGCCTCAACCAGCTCGGCTTCCAGGTCGACCAGGTCGGCTTCGCGTGGACCTTCACCACCCAGGTGTGGACCACGCCGCTGGTGGCGCTGCGCGACGGCCTCTATGGCCAGGGCGTCTTCAAGCGCCTGGCGACCGAGTACCCGGCTGACCTCAAGGTGGCCGAGGTGCGCGACCGCGGCGTCACCCCGCGCAACACCCGCATCGTGCCGGGGGCCGACTTCCTCGACATGGCCAGGACGCTCTATTCGCAGTTCGGCGCCGGCAACACCCAGGCGCAAGAGAAGCTCTTCTTCGACAACTTCGCCTTCGTCGACTTCCACGCCGCCGGCACCATCGACTCGCCGCAGCTGTTCCCGCGCGAGGGGCCCGACGGCAAGCAGCTGCCGCTCACCGAGCAGGTGTGGAGCCTCGACACCACCACCGGCGCCCTGCCCCACCTGCGCTCCGAGGCCGTCAACTACTGGCTGATGGTGCCGAAGAACCGCACCGGCCCCGCGCCGGTCGTCATCTTCATTCACGGCCACGGCTCGACGAAGTTCGACGCCATCAACGTCGGCGGCTTCTTCGCGCGCATGGGCATCGCCACCATGGGCATCGACGCGGTCAGCCACGGCGTCGACCTCGACCCGATTCAGCTCGAGCTGGTGCTGGGCCAGTTCAAGGCGCGGGGCTTCGAGGGCCTGGGCAAGGCCGTCATCGCGGGCCGCGCGCTCGACCAGAACGCCGACGGGCGCGTGGACAGCGGCGTGGACTACTGGACCTCGTACCTCTTCCACACCCGCGACGTGGTGCGCCAGACGACGCTCGACCTGTTCCAGGTGATTCGGGTGCTCAAGTCGTTCGATGGGAAGAAGACGTGGAGCTACGACGGCGACCGCGACAAGAACCCCGACCTCGCGGGCGACTTCGACGGCGACGGCGTGGTGGACGTCGGCGGGCCCGCGGCGGTGCACCTGGTGGGCGGCTCGCTGGGCGGCATCCTCTCGAGCTTCGTCGGCGGCCTCGAGCCGCACGTCGCGACCATCATTCCCATCATCGGCGGCGGCGTGCTGGGCGACATCGGCACGCGCAGCTCGTTGAGCGGCGTTCGCGACGCCATGGTGCTGCGCATGATGGCCCCGCTGGTGCTGGTGCGTGACGGCGTGGTGTTCGAGGCCGTGCCAGAGCTGGTCGAGTACAAGGAGCGCAAGGTGGCGACGCTGAAGGCGGCGCCGAAGCCCGGCAGCATCGCGGTGCTGACCAACCTCGACTCCAACGAGTGGCGCTGCGCCCGCGTGCAGCCCGACGGCCGGGTGCGCGTCGCGGTGCCGTCAGACAAGGGCCACCGGCTCGAGCTCGCCTTCTACGACGGCCCGCTGGAGTCGAGGCACCGCGAGGGCTGCGTGCCCTCCGGCGAGCCCACCGAGCGCGTCAGCGCCTTTCAAGAGGGCCAGCGCTTCATGGGTGACGTGTACCCGGCCGGGTCGCCCTTCGTGGCGCTGGGCGACGGCTTCGGCCTGCGACGCGGCAACCCCGAGCTGCGCCGCATGCTGGGCCTGGCGCAGGTGGCGCTCGAGGGCGCCGACCCGGCGAACTCCGCGCCCTTCATGCACGGCGAGCGCACCCTGACGTACGGCACCGGCGAGACGGTCTCGACGCGCGCCTTCTACATCAACACCATGGGCGACTCGGGCGTGCCAACGGCGACGGGCATCGCGCTCGGGCGCGCCGTCGGCCTCGTTGACTTCCGCGACGTCGACCCGCGCTACGGCAAGTCGGTGCAGCAGGTGTTGACCGACACCGGGGCCGTCGAGAGCGCCGAGTCGTCGCGCCGGCACCTCGACAGCATGGGCCGGCCGGTGCTGATGGACGTGGACGACCTGCAGGCCCTGTCGACGAAGGGCGGCGACGGCTTCGACGTGCCGCGGCTGACGCCGGCGCTGCGCCTGGTTCGCCAGAACCGGCCGTCTCAGGGCGGCGGGAAGAGCGCCATGCTCTTCCCGATGATGGACCCGAAGGGCACCCACGGCTTCCCCCTGCCCACGCCGGAGCGTGACTTCGACCTCGGCTCGATGCTCATCAACCAGATGACGCGCTTCGTGGCCACCAACGGCGCCGAGCTCGACTTCGACCCCTGCCAGCTCGACTGGAGCTGCCGCTGGTTGCCGCCCACGCAGTAGCCGAGCGCTCCCCTTTGGGTCGCCAGACCGTGAGACAACCCGCCGCGTGGAGCTGACCGCGCTCGATGTGGTGGTGCTGGTGGCGTCGTTCGTCGCCTCGGCGGCGGTCGGCCTCTTCTTCGCGCGCCGCGCGGGGCGGTCGCTGGCCGAGTACTTCACCGCGGGCCGGTCGCTGCCCTGGTGGCTGTCGGGCACCTCGATGGTGGCGACGACCTTCGCCGCCGACACGCCGCTGGCGGTGACGGCGCTGGTGGCCGAGCACGGCATCGCCGGCAACTGGGTGTGGTGGAACATGGTGGCCGGCGGCATGTTGACCGTCTTCTTCTACGCGCGGCTCTGGCGGCGCGCGGGCGTGAAGACCGACGCCGAGCTCACCGAGCTCCGGTACGCGGGCCGCTCGGCCGCCTGGCTGCGGGGCTTTCGCGCGCTGTACCTGGCGCTGCCCATCAACCTCATCATCATCGGCTGGGTGAACCTCGCGATGGTGAAGGTGCTCGAGGTGACCCTGGGCGTCGACCCCTTCCTCGCGATGCTGGGCCTCTTCTTCGTCACCGTCGTCTACGCGTCCACCTCGGGCCTGTGGGGCGTGGTGGTGACCGACTTCTTCCAGTTCCTGATGGCGATGACGGGCTGCATCGTGCTCGCGGTGTACGCGGTCGACGCGGTGGGCGGCCTCGACGCGCTGGTGGCGAAGACGCCGGCCCACGCGCTCGAGTTCTTTCCGACCGACACCGCGTGGATGCCGGTGACGGCCCTGCTGTCGTACCTGGCCGTGCAGTGGTGGGCGAGCTGGTACCCGGGCGCCGAGCCCGGTGGAGGCGGCTACATCGCCCAGCGCATCTTCGCCTCGCGCACCGAGCGCGACGGACAGCTGGCGACGCTCTGGTTCACCGTCGCCCACTACGCGGTGCGCCCCTGGCCGTGGATTCTCACCGCGCTCGCGGCGGCGCTGCTCTACCCGGGGCTCGCCGACCCGGGGGTCGGCTTCGTGAAGGCCATCGGCTTGTTGCCTTCAGGGCTCAAGGGCCTGCTCCTGGCGGCCTTCGCGGCGGCGTACATGTCGACGCTCTCGACGCAGCTCAACTGGGGCGCCGCGTACCTGGTGAGCGACGTCGCGGCCCGCTTCATCGCGGTGCCAGAGGACAAGCTGGTGCGGCTGTCTCGGCTGGTGACGGTGGGCCTCTTCGTGCTGTCGGGCGCCTCGACGTACGCGCTGTACCGGGTCGGCTCGGTCGACGGCGCCTGGCGGGTGCTGATCGCCCTGGGCGCAGGCACCGGGCCCGTCTACCTGCTGCGCTGGTACTGGTGGCGCGTGAACGCCTGGTCCGAGCTGTCGGCGATGGGCTTCTCCCTCGTCAGCTTCCTCGCGCTGACGGGCCTCGGCGTGTTCGACCCGTCGACGTCGCTGGGCGGTGCGCAGTTGATGCTGGTGAACACCGCCGTCACCACGGTGGGCTGGCTGACGGTGACCTTCCTGACGAAGCCCGAGCCCGACGCGCACCTGCGCGCGTTCTACGAGCGAACCAGGCCGGGCGGCCCCGGGTGGCGTGCCTTCGCGCTGCGGTGCGCGCTCCCCGTCGAGCCCGCGGCCAACGGCGCCGCGTCATGGACGGGCTGGGGCGCGGGCATCGTCGCCGTCTACGCCGCGCTGTTCGGCGTCGGGCAGGTGCTGCTCGGCCCGCGCGCGCAGGGGCTCGGCCTGCTGGCGCTGTCGGCCGCCGCGTTCGTGGTGGTGGTGAAGGTGACGCCGGCGAAGTGACGCTCAGCGCTGGAAACACTGGCCGCACACGCGCGGGGCGCGCCAAGCGAAGAAGGGCCCGGAGTGTTGGCTCCGAGCCCTTCGGCGCTTCGTCAGCGGGGGACCGACCTACTTCTTGGCAGGCGCCGCCGCCGGAGCCGCAGCGGGCGCCGGGGCCGCCGCCGTGGTCTTCGCGGGAGCAGGCGCCGCCGCGGGGGCCGACATGCCGCCCCAGCCCGCCTCGACCATCGTCTTGAGCTTCCAGTCGGCGCCCACCTTGACGACGAGCGTCGCGTTCTTGCCGGTCGTCTTCACCTTGCCCATCGTCATCGTCCAGTCGTCGACGACGTTGGCGAGCGAGTCGGACAGCACGGTGATGCTGCGCTTGTGCGTCGTCGTCACGTCCTTCGGCATGTTCTCCATCATCGGCTTCATCATCGCGACGTACTCGTCCTTCGAGTAGGCGCGCGCCTCGGGCACGCCCTTGAGGTCGTCGGTGGCCATGTAGACGGGGAAGTCGATGGCCGCGACGCCGGCCTCGAAGTCGCCCTTCTTGTCGGCCTCGTCGGCGGCCTTGAAGAACGCCTCCAGCTCCTTCTTCGTCTTCTTCTCGTCGGTCACCTTGCGGGCGGCCGGGCCCATCTTCGTCATGTCCATCGCCGGCGGCGCTTCCTTGGTGTCGGCGAACACGGCGGTCGCAACGAGCACGGCACAGACGGCAGTCAGCTTCTTCATGGGGCTCCTCGGGGGTGGGTAGGAACGACGATCGAGTCGATAGAGGCGACGTCCACCGAGATCAACGACGACCGCCGGTTCCGTCTTGACGGATGGTGGTGAGCGCTCGGGAGTCGGGAGCCTGCAGCAGCGCGCGCGCACGGAAGCTGGCGGTGCGCCGCGCCGAGACTACCTTCGCCGCCAGGTGCTCAAGCGCCACACGCCAGGGTGGGTCTACGCGGGCGGGCTGCTGCTGACGGCCGTGGCGGGGTGCGTGAACGCGGTCGCCGTCGCCAGCGCGTACCACGCAGTCACGCACATGACGGGCACGGTGTTCGCGGTCGGCTTCGAGTTCTCGCGCGGCCAGACGGGCGTCGCGCTTCGGGCGGCCGCCGTCGTCGCCTCGTTCTTCGTCGGCGCGGCGCTGAGCGGGTTCATCGTCAAGCAGTCGTCGCTGCACGCAGGCCGGCGCTATGGCGTCGCGTTGATGATCGAAGGGGTGGTGCTCGGCGGCGCGTGGCTCGGCCTGGCGCGGCAGTCGGTCGCCGGTGAGGTGCTCGCAGCGGTGGCGTGCGGCCTTCAGAACGCGTTGGCCACCTCGTACTCGGGAGCCATCGTGCGCACGACGCACATGACGGGCGTCATCACCGACCTCGGCATCGCCATCGGCCACCTGGCGGCCCGCCAACCCGTCGAGTGGTTCCGCGTTCGGCTCCACCTGGTGCTGCTGTTCGGGTTCACCTCGGGTGGAGCCCTGGGCGCGCTGGCCTACCCCTCCCTCGGGCCGACGACCCTGCTGTTCCCCGCGGTCGCGGTCTTCTTCGCCGGGCTCGTCTACGCGGTGCAGCGCAACCTTCACCGGCGCGCGCCGGCGCCGCTCCCCTGACTTCCCGCCTCGTGGCGCGCGCCGTCTGGATTGCGGTCGTTCGCTGCGCGCGCCTGGCGCCGGCCGCCACCGTCACTGCGGGCTGAGCTGCGCCAGCAGCCGCGCGGCCTGCTCCCGCACGTCGGCGTCGCCCGCGGTCTTCGCGCGCTCGGCGTGCAGCTTCGCCTTCGCGACGTCCTCGAGCTTGCCGTAGGCGAGCGCGAGGTTGAGGTGCAGGCCAGCCTCGTCGGGGTGGCTCGCCAGCGCCTTCGCCAGCACGTCCTTCGCGCGCGCGGGCTCGTCAAGCTCGAGCAGCAGCACCGCGTAGTCGTTCACCACCGACGGCTCCGACGGCGCCAGCGCCACGGCCTCTTCGAGGGCCTGCCGCGCCTGGCCTTCCTTCTTCAGCGCCCGCGCGACCTGGGCCTGCGCCTGCCGAATCTGCCACGAGCGCGGAGCCTGCCTGGCGGCCGCGTCGAGGGTGGTCTCGGCGAGCGCGAAGTCTCCGTGCGCCATCGAGGCGACCGCCAACAGGTAGCCCGCCTCGGGGTTGTTCGGCTCGAGGCGCCGCAGCTCGGTCGCGGCCTTCACCGCGGTGTCGGTGCCGCCCGCCAGCAGCGCCACCTGCACCAGCTGCCGGTAGAGGTCGACCTGCTCGGGCGCGAGGTCGATGGCGTCGATGAGCAGGTGCGCGGCCTTGCCGATCTCCCCCCGGGCCAGGTGCGCCTTCGCCTCGGCCTCGAGGGCCTGCCAGCCCTTGCCCGTCACGCGCCCACCTGCTTCTTGAGGCGCGCGGCCTGGGCCTTGAGGTCGGCGTCGCTGCTCTGGAGCGCCAGCGCCACGTGGCTCCTGGCCTGCGCCTTCTTGCCCTGCTGCACGTAGGCGAGCGCGAGGTTCAGGTTGGTGGCGTCGTCGTTGGGCGAGTCCACGAGCGCGGCCTTGAGAATGCGCTCGGCGTTGGCGCCCTGCTTCTTCGACAGGTAGAGCGCCGCGAGGTCGTTCACCGGGCCGGGCTGGGTGGGCGCGAGCGCGACCGCCTCTTCCAGCACGGGGATGGCGTCGGCGACGTTCTTCTCGAGCACCAGGCACTTCGCGTACGCCTGACGGGGCTCCCACGCCTTCGGTGACTTCTGCATCGCCTCGGTGAAGAGGGGCTTGGCGGCGTCGAGCTTGCCCAGCATGAAGAGCGCGAGGCCGTGTCGGTAGGTGGACTGCACGTCGCCGGGCCGCAGCCGCCGCAGCTCGAGCGCCGCCTTCGCCGCGGTGTCGAAGGCGCCCGCCACCATCGCGAGGTCGAAGAGCTCGAGGTAGAGCGAGACCTCGCCAGGGAAGGCGTCGACCGCGCCGATGAGCACCGCGAGCGCCTGGCCGACCTGCCCCACGCGCGACAGCGCGCGCGCCCACGCCTGCCGCGGCACCCACTCCCGGGGCGCGAGCTCGGCGGCCTTCTTGAGCTTCGGCAACGCCGTCTGCGGGTCGCCGCGGTTGAGCGCCATCAGCCCCGACTCGGTGAGCGCGAAGACGTTGTTCGGCTCCACCGTGAGCGCCCGCTCGTAGGCGGCCTCGGCCTCGTCCCACGCGCCGCGGTCTTGCAGCACGTTGCCCAGGTTGTAGTGCTCGAAGAACCCGGCGCCCTCTCTCGCAGAGACGTCCTTGAGCGTCTGGAGCGCCTCTTCCCTGCCCTGGCCCAGCTCGATGAGCGCGATGGTGCTCTGGGCCTCGGTGTTCGCCGGGTCGAGGGCCAGGAGCTTCTGGAACGCCGTGCGCGCCTGCTCCTGGCGCCCCGCCCCCATCTGCGCCCGGCCGATGCCGACCCAGCAGTGCTGGTCCTTCGGGTCTGCCGAGAGCCCCCGCTCGAACGTCTTGATGGCCGCGTCGAACAGCCCCGACTTCATCAGGTGCGCGCCTTCGACAGCCGCTTTGCTGGTGGCCATGCGTTGCTCCCGGAGCTGCCTTTAGAGCTCGTTCGGCTTCTTGAAGAACGTCTGCTGGTAGTACGCGAGCTCGCCGATCGACGCGCGCAGGTCGGAGAGCACGGTGTGCGAGGCGTCGACCTTCGAGCGGCCGGCCGCGTTGGGGAACCAGGCGCGGGTGATGATCTTCAGGCTCGAGACATCGACCATGCGGTAGTGCAGCGCGCGATCGAACCCGGGCATGTAGCGGGTGATGAAGGCGCGGTCGGTGTGAATCGAGTTGCCGGCCAGAATGCCCTCGCCGTAGTCGACGTGCTGGAGCAGCTGCCGCGTCGCCTCCTTCTCGGCCTGGCGCACCGAGATGTCCGACTTGCGCACGCGCTCGAGCAGCCCGTTGCGGGTGTGCATGTCCTTGACGAAGGGCTCCATGCGGTTGAGCACCTCGTCGGGCTGCCAGACGGCGCACTCCCACTCGGTGATGGGCTTGAGGTCGGGCCCGGTGACGATGAGGCCCATCTCGATGATGGCGCAGGTGGCGGGGTCGAGACCGGTCATCTCGAGGTCGCACCACACGAAGCGGGGTTCGCTGGTTGGCATGAGGTGAGGTGTACGACGGAAGCTGGTACGAGTCAGCACGTGGATGCTCTGCGAGAGAAGCTGAACGACGAGAAGGCCGTGCTCGAGCTGGCGGCGCTGTGCCTCGAGGTGTGGCTCGACAAGCCGGTGCAGCACCTGGTGCGCAGCGAGGTCGCCGCCGCCGTCGCCCGGCAGGCCCTCGAGGGCTGGCTCGACTCACCCACCGCGCTGCCGGCGCTCGCGCGCGGCGTCGACCTGGTGGTCAACGAGCTCAACGCCACCGACAAGCCGCTCAAGGACGTGGTGGCCCGTGACGTGCGCGCGGCCCTCAAAGACGTGGTGGGGCGGCCGGTGTCGCCCGACCGCACGCTGGTGCTGACCATCATCGACCGCGGCCCCACCCGCGAGCTGGTGCGGCAGCTGCTCCTCGACTTCGTGCTCGAGTTCGGGCGCCGGGCGAGCGCGCCGGTGGCCGGGGTGGCCAGGGGCCTGGGCTCCTTCGCGCGCATGGCGGGCGACGCGGTGAAGTCGCGCACCGGCACCCTGGGCTCGCTGGTGGGGGCGGTCGGCAGCGAGGTGGAGCGCCAGATGGAGAAGCGCGCCGTGGAGTTCGTCGACTCGGCCTTGAGCGGCGTCTTCGGGCAGCTCGCCGACGCCATCAGCGACCCGCGGCGCGCGGCCGAGGCCGCCGAGCTGCGGCTCGCCATGCTCGACGGGGTGATGGAGCTGACGCTCCCGCAGCTCGCGCGTGAGGTGGCCAACGCCGACGTGCCCGGAGGCGCCGAGGTGCTGCGCGCGGGGCTCAAGCGGTGGCTGGCGAGCGCGGCGGCGGACGACGAGCTCGAGCGCCTGTCGGCGCTGGCCTTGAAGGACCTGGGCCCCCGCAAGCTGCGCGAGGTGCTCGACGAGGTCGGCCTGCTTTCGGTGGTGCGCGCGCGCGGCGCCGAGGCGCTCGCCGAGCGGATTCGAGAGGTCGTCGCCTCTGACGCCTTCGCGGCCTTCTGCGCCTGAGCCGTCAGGCCGCCGCGAAGGGCAGCGCCTGCACCGTCACGGTCGCGCCGCCGAGGTCGAGGGCGGTGCCGGGGGTGAGGTGGTCGCGGTGCACGTACGCGAGCGCGACGTTCTGCTGCTTGAGCTCGCTGCGCGCCACGCTCATCACCCGGCCCACGCGCTTGTCGGCCAGCTTCAGCTCGGCGCCCTTCTCGGGAGCCGCGTCACCCAGCAGCAGGCCCACCAGCTTCTTGTTCATCTGCCCGCGGTAGGTCGCCCGCGCGATGACCTCCTGCCCGATGTAACAGCCCTTCTGGTAGTGAATGGACTTCTCGAGGTTCGCCTCGAGGGGAATCGTCGTCTCGCTCATGTCGACGCCGAACTTCGGCACGCCGGCCTCGACGCGCAGCACCTCGTAGGTCGCCTCGCTCACCTGGGGGAGCGCCGCGAGGCTCCCCTTCACCGCGTCGAGCAGCGCCCGCTTCACCACCACATCGACGCCGTTGCCCAGCAGGCCGGGCAGGGTCGCCACCTTCGCTTCGCTGGCGATCGACTCGGCCCAGCGCGCAGCCTCAGGCCCCAGCAAGCCCACCACGGCCAGGTCGGGCGCCTCGAGCACCTCGGCGTCTTCGCTGATCAGGTACTTGAGGAGGAAGTCCTTCACCGCGCCGCCGCGCCCCTCACCCGTATCGATGAGGAGCTCCTCGGCCCGCTTCACCACCCGGCCGTCTCCCACCATCGCGCCCTTGGCCGTCAGCATCGCCACCGGGCAGCTCGCGCCCTCGGCCAGCTTCTCGACGTCGTTGGTCACCATGCCCTGCAGGTACGACACCCGGTCGGGCCCGATGACCCGGAGCTGCTGGCGGCTCGAGAGGTCGACGAAGGCGCAGGCCTGCGTCGCGGCGCGGTACTCGGTCGTTTGTGCGGCAGGCGGAACCATGGACTCCGTATATAAGGCGCCCGCGTGAGCACGCCATCGAGCACCGCCCGTCCGTCGACCGCCGCCCTGGGCGTCTTGTCTGCGTCTGGCCTGGCCACGGCCGGCCTGGCCGTCTACCAGTGGCTCGAGCTGTTGACGGTGCGCAACGGCGGCAAGGTGGCCTGCTCCATCAACGAGACCATCAACTGCGCCGCGGTGTGGAACTCGAAGTTCGCCTCGATGGTGCACGACTGGCTGGGCATGCCCGTCGCCGCGCTGGGCGTGGTGTGGGGCGTGGTGGCGGCGGTGTTGACCGGGCTGCTGTGGAAGAAGCTGAGCACCGAAGACTGGCCGGTGCTGGCCGCGTCGGTGAAGTGGTGGGCCATCGGCGGGCTGCTCTCCATCGTCGCCTTCGGAGCCGCCAGCCTCGACGCCCGGGCCGTCTGCCTCACCTGCCTGGGCACCTACGGCCTGGTGGGCGTGTACGCCTTCGCGGCCTTCGCGCTGCTGCCCGGGCCGCGCTGGCCCGAGCAACAGTTCCTGCTCGGCGGCCTGGCCTGGGTCTTCGTGGCCTTCGCGCCCACCTTCCTCCTCACGCTCATCCCCGGCGGGGGCACGCCGAAGGCCGGCACCGTCACCCGGCTGGCCGGCACCACCGAGGAGCAGCTCGTCGACAACCTGCTCAACCTGCCCAGGCGCGAGGCCATGCTGACGGCGGCCGCGCGCAAGAAGTGGCTCTCGTCGCCCGCGAAGGACGTCAGCGACCTCAAGGTGCGCGTGCGCGCCGGTGACGAGAACGCCCTCATCAAGGTGGTGGAGTTCTCTGACGTGCTCTGCCCGCACTGCGCCGACTTCGAGCAGTCGCTGGAAGAGCTCCGCGGCGTCGCCCCGGCCGGCACCTTGTCCATCGAGCCCCGGCTCTTTCCGCTCGTCGACGACGGCTGCGTCACGCCCGGCGAGAAGAACTCGCCCAAGGACGTGCGCTGCACCGGCGCGAAGGCGCAGCTGTGCTCCGAAGACCACCCGCTGTACTGGGACGTGCGCAAGGCGCTCTTCGCGAACCAGCAGGCGCTGCGCTCCTCCGACCTGGTCGTCGAGCTGGTGACGAAGGTGACCGGCCAGTCAAAGGACGCCCTGGTCGCGTGCATCAACTCCATCGAGACGCAGGCGAAGCTGGCCAACGACATCACCTACGCCAGGCGCTACGACATCGAGGGCACGCCGCTGGTGCTGCTCAACGGCCGCGCCACCTGGCCCTCGGCGGGCTTCATTCTCGGCATGGCGGTCGGTCGCGGTGACGTGAACGCCGAGTGGTTCAAGCGCCTGCCCGAGCCCCCGCCGATGGACGAAGGGCACGAAGGACACGGGCACTGACGTGGCCGACGAGAAGAAGCCGTTTCACAACCCGTTCGCAGCGCTGCAGGGCCTCAAAGACGCGCTGCCCCCGGGGCCCGCGCCGAAGCCGCCGAAGGTCGCAGCGCCGAAGGTGCCGCCGAAGGCCGTGGTGCGCATGGAGCGCGCGGGTCGAAATGGCAAAGAGGTCACCGTCATCGAGCAGCTCGCCCTGACGCCGAAGGAGCGCGAGGCGTGGCTCAAGTCGCTCAAGGGCGCGCTGGGCTGCGGAGGCTCCATCGAGGAGGAGGGCGCGCTGGTGGTGCAGGGAGACCATCGGGAGCGCGTCGCCGACTGGCTCAAGAAGCAGGGCGTGAAGCAGATCTCGGTCGGCTGAGTCACCAGGGGCAGCCGGTGCCCTCCCCGTACTGCGCCAGAGGGCACGTGGCTCCAGCGCGCAGGGGACCGCGTCGAGCGCCCGGGCGCGCAACCGCCTCTGTCTTCGCGCGAACTGTGCGGTCGAACTCGAGCGCGACCTGGGGCGCCCGCGCTGAGGACAACTCTACCCACCTGACGGGTGGTTGAAGTTGTTCTCGAGTTCTCACGCGCGGTGTTAGCGCGGGTCCGTTCACGTCCACCCCTCGCGGAGCTCCCTGATGAATCGGATCGCGGTCGTCGCAGCAGTGCTCCGCCCCTGACCTCACCCAACGGCACCCGCGTCGCCTTCGTCGCGCGTGACGCGCCTGGCAGCGGCAGCTACGGCGTCGGCGGCTCCTGGAACGGGTGGGCCCCGAGCATGACGCCGCTGCTGCAGGTGTCGGGGAGCGCGCTCTACGCCGCCGAGGTCTCGCTGCCGCGGACGGGCGCCTACGAGTACAAGCTGGTCGACGGCGCCGTCTGGTACGAAGACCGGCGCGCGCTCCACGTCGCGTGGGACGGCATCAACCGCAACGCGCCGGGCGGCTTCAACGCCGTCGTCTACCCCGAGCTCCGCGACCCGACGAAGGGCCGGCTGGTCGTGTGGCGCGACGTCCGCGCGACCGCGCTCAACGACTACCGCGACGTCATCGTCTACGTGCCGGCGGCGTACGACGTCGCCAGCTGCCCGGTGCTCCCGGTGATGTACTTCCACGACGGGAACGAGGCCCTCACCCGCGACACCTTCGTCACGCCCGCCGACGCGACCTACACCGCGACGCCGGCCGCGGCGGCGGTGCTCGTCTTCATCGCGCTCCCCAACCAGAACGTGCGCATGGCGCAGTACACCTTCGGCGCCAACACCCTGGGCGACCAGTACCTGCGCTTCTTGAAGGACGACCTCATTCCCCAGGTAGAAGGCGCGTGGCGCATCTGCCCTCGCGCGGTCGACCGGGGCATCTCAGGGGCGTCGCTCGGCGGCCTCATCTCGACGTACGCCGCGTTTCAGCTGCCCGACACCTTCGGCTTCGTCGGCGCTCAATCGGCGTCGTTCTTCTGGGACAACAACGCGATGGTGACCCGCGCTGGAGCCCTCCCCGTGGTGCCGGTGCGGTTCTACGTCGACCACGGCTCACCCAATGACAACCGGGTCGTCAGCCTCGACTTCGTCTCGCGCCTTCAGGCCAGGGGCTACGACCACCGCCACGTCGAAGAGCCCAACGGCCGCCACGAGTGGATCTTCTGGCAGGGCCGGCTCCCCGGGCTGCTCCGCTCCTTTCGAGAAGGGCGCTCAGGCTGCGCGCCCTGACGCTGCGCGAGGGGCATCACAGGCGAACGCGCTGGCGCGCCATCGGGAGCGCGCTCAGGTTCGACGGGGCCCCGCAGGCGCGAGCCGCTCACGCACCAGCGCCGCGACGAAGGCCAGCATCGCCACCACCAGCGACACCAGCGCCACCGTCAAGAAGCGCCGCACCATCGCCGCCGCGTCCCACCCGAACTCGTCCACCAGGCGGCTCGCGTCAGAGGGCATGCCGTCTTCGACACCGAAGGGGATCGCCTCGAAGTCGGTCTTGCTGGCCCACCACACCCGCGCCGCGTCGGCCCAGCTCGCGGCCCCGATGACGAGCCAGCCCCACCGCAGGCCGCCCTGGAAGACGCGCAGCGGCGAGCGAACCAGGAAGCCGCACGTCAGCAACGCGCCGTAGACCATCGCGCCCGCTTCCCCTCCGAAGATGAAGAACGGCTGTTGAAGCGCCGGCGGGGCGAGGTGCCCGGCCAGGGTGGCGACGAAGAGCACCAGGCCGAGCGCCATGGTGGTGCCCGAGTCGCGGCGCTTGCCGAACCGCACCAGCGCCACCGCGCCGCCGAACATCAAGACCGAGACGAGCACCGTCCTGTCGAACGAGAAGGTGAACCAGGGCACCGGGAGCGCCCACCGGCCGGTCAGCCACGCGGCGCTCGCGTGCCCCAGCTCGTGCAACCACATGCCGAAGAAGGTGCGCAGCACGAAGCTGCCGATGCCGGTGCCCGAGAGGAGCCACATCACCAGGTACACGGCGGGGAACGCGAACAGTCGCCCCAGCTCGTAGCGGCTGGCGCCCGTCTCGGCCGCCTCGTCCTGGGCGATGCGCTCGGCGAGCGTCGGCTCGGCGGGGCGCACCTGAATCGTCGACTGACTGCACCCGAGCAGGTGCCCCCGGTTGGCCCCGCACTCCGCACACGCCATGCGCGCACCATCGCATGGCAAGATGAGCGGAGCATGCGGTCTCTGGTGGTGCTCCTGATGTTGACCGCCTGCCCGGGCCCGCGCCCCTGCACGCCGTCTTCCTGCGAGGGCTGCTGCGCCTTCTCCGGCCCGTCTGACCCGGGCACCTGTCACCCGGGCGCCACGGAAGGCGCGTGTGGGGCCGCGGGCTCGACGTGCGTGGCCTGCGCGGCCTCGGAGACGTGCTCCGACTTGCGCGTCTGTCGCGGGCCCGACGAGCCGATGCCCGTCGGCGCCTTGCGCGTGTTCGCGACCTCGCGCACCTTCACCGGCGACCTCGGCGGCCTCGACGGCGGCGACGCGAAGTGCCAGGCGCTCGCGGCCGACGCGGGCTTCACCGGGCGCTTCGTCGCGTTCCTCTCTGACGTCACCGAGCAGGGCGCGCGCATCAACGCGGTCGACCGCATCACCTCAGCCGGCCCGTGGGTGCTGCGCACGCGAGACGCGCGCGGCAGGGTGCTGCGCCCCTTCGAGTCGCGCGCCGAGCTGGCCGGGCCTCCGCGCTCGCCCATCGACCAGGACGAGACAGGCCACGTCTTCTCGCTCTTCGACAAGCGCCAGGTGTGGACGGGCACGCTCCCCGACGGCGGCGCCGAAGCGCCCGCGCCCATGCGAGACACCACCTGCCGGCGCTGGTCGAGCCAGGCCACCACCGGCCTGTACGGCATCATCGACGTCCCCACCGACACGTGGAGCGGCCTGGGCGCGGTGGCCTGCGCGAGCGACAACCGGCTCTACTGCTTCGAGCAGTAGCGGGCGCACCCGCTGCACGACGACATCGCGCGGCCGGCGCGCTCCTGCGTCGAGCAGGGAGCGCTCACGAGCTGCACGACAACATCGAGCTGCCCGGCTGGTGGCGCGCCCACTCCGGGCGCCTGGCGGCCCAGCGCTCCATGCCGGGCTGCTCGTCGTAGGGGCGCGCCAGCACCTCGAGCCACTGCTGGAGCATCGACAGCTCGCCCTGCTCCGTCGCGCTGATGACCGTCTGGGCGAGGTAGTTGCGCGGCACGTAGAGCGGGTTGACGGCGTTCATCTGGGCGGCGCGCACCTCGTGAGGCCGGCCGTCGGCGCCGGCGCGCGCCAGCCAGCGCCGCAGCCACGCGCCAAAGCCGGCGAGCACGCCACCTTCCACCTCGTGCGGCGCGTAGAACGCCTCGGCCAGCGGCTTCACCAGCGCGTCGTCAGCGGCGTCGCGAAGCGCAGGCGTCACGGCGGCCAGGCCCCGGAAGAACAGCGTCATGTCGGTCTCGGTCGACACCAGCACGCGGTACAGGTCGCGCATCAGCTCGCGGTCGTCGCGCTCGCGCTCCGGGTGCTCGAGGAGCCCGAGCTTCTTGCGCATCATCGCGAGCTGCGCCCCCGCCGCGACCTCGGAGTACCCATCGAGCACCGCCTCGAGCGCCTGCTGGTCCTCCACCAGGGGCAGCAGCGCGTTGGCCAGGGACAGCAGGTTCCACTGAGCGACCGACGGCTGGTTCCCGAAGGCGTAGCGGCGCCCCGGCAGGTCGGTGGTGTTCGGCGTCCACGACGGGTCGAACCCCTCGAGCCAGCCATACGGGCCGTAGTCGATGGTGAGCCCGAGGATGGACATGTTGTCGGTGTTCATCACCCCGTGCACGAAGCCGACGCGCTGCCACTCCATCATCAGCGACGCCGTGCGCCGCGACACCTCGGCGAAGAAGCGCAGGTAGCTGTCTGCCGACGGCGCGCCCAGCCCGGGGAAGTGGGTGGTGAGGGTGAAGTCGACCAGGGCCTTCAGGAGCGCGACGTCACCGCGCGAAGCGGGCAGCTCGTAGCTGCCGAAGCGCAGGAAGGACGGCGCGACGCGGGTGGTGATGGCGCCGGGCTCGGGGCGCGCGTTGCCGTCGTAGAGCAGGTCGCGCACCACGTCGTCTCCCGTGGCCACCAGCGCGAGCGCCCTCGTGGTGGGCACCCCGAGGTGGAACATGGCCTCGCTGCACACCAGCTCTCGCAAGGAGCTGCGCAGCACCGCGCGGCCATCGGCGCGGCGTGAGTACGGCGTGGGCCCCGGCCCCTTGAGCTGCAGCTCCCAGCGCGACTGGTCGGGCGCGATGAGCTCGCCGAGGGTGATGGCGCGGCCGTCGCCCAGCTGGCCCGCCCAGTTCCCGAACTGGTGGCCCCCGTAGCAGGCCGCGTAGGGCGCCATGCCCTCGAGCGTGTGGTTGCCGCCGAGCACCCGAACCCACTCGTCCGTCGGCGCCTCGGGCAACCCCAGCAGCTCCGCGACCCGGGGCACCCATGCCAGCAGGCGCGGCTGCGTCACCGGCGTGGGTGTCACCCGGGAGTACGCCGCCCCGCGCACCTGGCGCACGAAGTTCGCGGGCTCGGCGTCACCCGGCAGGGCGCGCACGAAGCGGTCATCGAAGCGCGTCATCGCCATGCCTCAGAACGGCGAGGCGCCGACCAGCAACGTCACCGACACCTCGAGGGTGGTGTTCTGCGAGGGCTGCCGGCCCTTGCCCGAGAGCGAGAGCGTCATCGAGGGCTCCTTGACGTACGGGGCGAGGTCGACGTCGAGCAGGTCGAAGGTGACGGTGGCGTTGGGGGGCCGCGTGGCCGCCTGCGGAATGTCTTTCTTGCTCGCGAACACCGTCTCGTTCCCACCGGCCCTGGCGGTGAACTCGAGCGAGTCGAGGAAGCCGAAGTCTGCGCTCGAAGGGTCGGTGATGCGCGCGCTCAACGCCGTCACCTTCACGCTGCGCACCATCTCGCGGCTGGTCTTGTTGTTCTGGAAGTCCTGGTTCTGGGCGAAGTCGATGTTGGTGAAGCCGCCGATGGTGGGGAAGGCGTTGAGCAGCGCGCCCAGCGGGCTGCCCTGCACGGTGCCTTCGCCTTTGAGCGTGGTGCTGAAGGTGATGGGGCCACAGGCCTGGGCAAAGACGGCGACCACGAGGAGCACGAGTCGATTCATCCCCTCTTCATAAGGCACCGCCTCGCCCGCGCCGGAAAATCGGGGCTGGGCTGTTTTCCACGATCCGGGCCGAGGGCCTTGAGATCGACGCTGCGCGGTGGCCCAATGCGCCCTCGCCGCACGCACGGGAGGAGTCTTGTCGATGACGCAGCGCTTCTTTGACCGCCTCCTCCCCGGCCTCGTGGTGCACCGCTTCGACGACTTCCTCGCGACCCAGGGCACCGTGGCCTTCGACGTGCGCGGGGCGACCGGCGGCCAGTGGACGTTCCACTTCGCCGACCCCGACCCGATTCGTGAAGGGTTCGACCAGGAGGCTGACCTCCGCCTCGTCTTTCAGGAGCCCGCCTTCGAGGCCTTCGTCGCCGGTACGCTCGACGCCGTCGACGCCGTGACCAGGGGCGAGGTGAAGGCCTCGGGCAACTTCGAGCTGCTCGCGGCGCTGGGCGTGATGATGATGCCGCTCCAGCGCGATCTCGGGTGGGACGCCGGCTGAACCGTTGGCGTTGCGCTCTGCTGCCCCCTGCCGTGTCTTCACGTCGTACCCCAACGCCGTACCTTCCCAGGAGCAGCCCATGGCCCGTATCGCCAAAGCCGACGTCAACCGTGCCCTCGATCATGTCGCCAAGTCCCTCGTCACCGCTGGCGGCGCCGACGGCCGCATCAGCCGCGCCGACGTGAAGAAGGCCCTGCCGACGCTCTCGACCGCCGAGAAGAAGCTGGCCGACATCTTCTTCAAGTTCGTCGACCACCGTGACTTCAAGGCCGGCGCGACGGTCACCAAGAAGGACATCGACCGCGCCGTGACCTACGCCAAGCAGTCGATGGTCGCGAAGTACGACCTCAACGCCAACGGCCTCTCGAAAGACGAGATCGCCAAGATGTCGATCACCGGCCAGCGCGCGGTCGACCTCGCCAAGGCGCTGAAGTCGGCTGGCGCCGCCGCGGCCGCCGAGTAGCGCTCTGAGTCGTCTGCACCGGAGGCCCTCACGAACGACGTGGGGGCCTTCGTCGTTTCAGCGCATGGGCCGGCCGACGAAGGGCATACAGTGCGTCGACGAGTGGCCCTGCGCGCGCGCCTTTTGTTGCTCCTGAGCCTCGTCCCCTCGTGGGCCGGCGCGGTCGACCTGCGCGGCGCGGCGAGGGCGTGGGTCGGCCCCGGCTACGACACCAACGCGCGGCGCGACTTCGTCACCTCGTCGTCGAGCCCACAGGCAGACGGCTTCCTCTTCGCGCTCGGCACGGCTGAGGGCGCGCTCGAGGGTGAGCGCTTTCGCCTCAGCGGCAGCTACGACGTCGCGGCGCGCAAGTTCTTCCTGCTGCCGACCGAAGACACCATCGTCAACGCCGTCACGCTCGAGTTCCTCTACGGCCTCTCGCCGCTGTTCTCGGTGGGGCTCAGCGGCAACGCGCGCGATCGCCGGGGCGCTGACCGCGACTACTCGAGCCTGCTGGGCCAGGCCTTCATCGACTTCAACCCCACCAACAACCTCGACGTGCGGCTGCGCTTCGGCGCGACGCGGTTTCTGTTCTGGCCGCGCTTCCGCTACTCGTTCTCGGGGCCCATCGGCGACCTCTCGGCGCGCTACCGCTTCGACCGACGCCACAGCCTCTCGGTGAGCGGCTCGTACAACCCGCGCACCTACAACGGCAACGTCAACCCGCGGCCCGACGAAGAGACGCCCGAGGCGCGCCGCTTCGACCCGTTCTTCGTCGTCGGGGTGGCCTACTCGTACCGCGGGCCGTTTCACCTGACGGTCGGCTACTCGTACCTGGACCAGACCTCGAACAGCTACGGCGAGACGATGCGCAGGCACCGGCTCTCGGCGACCGCGGGCTTCCGGCTCCCGGCGAAGTTCACCCTGCTGACGACCGGCGCGCTGCAGCTGACCAGCTTCCCCGACGGCATCTTCCTCTCGCCCGACCTGCAGGTGGTGGAGGACGACGAGAACTCGAGCACGCTGACGGTGAAGCTGGTGCGCCCGGTGCACAAGCACGTCGACCTCGACGTTCGCTACGCGCTCTACGTCAACGTGTTGCCGCAGCGCACCGCGGGGCGAGAGGAGCTGCTCTACGTGCGCAACGTGTTCTCCCTCGGCGTCACCGTCTCGTTCTGAAGCGGCGGCTCAGGGCTGCTCGGCGAGCGCGCGCACGCGGCGGCCGGTGAAGGGGTGCACCATCCACGTGGCGCGGCGGGGGTCGAGGGGCGCGCTCGGGCGGCCCACCAGGGCGTCGAAGCGCTGGTGCACGCGCGCGTCGAGGCACTGAAACGTCTTCGAGCGCTCAATCTCGCCCAGCGTGTCCTGGGTCAGCTGGCGAAAGCTGGCGTGCCCGTTGGCCAGCATGACGCGCTCGCCGAAGCGAATGCCCTGGTACCCGAAGAGGGTGAGGTCGCCGGTGCCGCCGAAGCCCGCTGCGCTCCCGAACAACAGCGCCAGGGGCTGACAGAGGTCGCGGTACGGCTCTTCACCGACGTAGCCCTGCACCGTCACCAGGCTCGAGTCAGCCGAGACGTCGAAGAAGTGGTGGGGCGCGAGCGCGACGTCGCTCAAGAACGTCAGCAGCGCCTCGGGCGTCTCGAGCGTGGTGTCCACGCCGCCGAGCTCGTCGAGCCAGGGGAACTCGTCGCGGTTGATGGCGGTGGTGAGCCACTCTTCGCGGCTGCGCTCCGGCACCGAGATCGACCCGAACATCACCACGTCCCAGCTCATGCGATTCCTCCTGCGTCAGGCGACCACAGGAGTGTTGCGCGGCGGCCCGGCGGCTCAAGTTTCTGGCCACCCGAGAGCCGAGCGCCTGTGGTGACGGCGGGTTGGGCAGTTCGGGCAGGTCGCGGCGTGTTCCGGGGGTGTGGAGATGTGTTGGAGTTCGGCGGTGCTCTCCACGCTCCTCCTCTGCGCGACGTTGGGACAGCTCTCGGCGCCGCCGATCTTCCCGGCCGAGGACGTGCTGGTGCCGCCGCCACCGCCGCCCCCCAGCCTCGTGGACGCGCCGCGCAGCGCCAGCCTGGTGCCCCGCGCGCGGCCCGCGACCCCCGGCCAGCTCGTCGGCCGAGCGGTGCTGTCGCCGTTGATCGCCTTCGGCGTGGGCGTGCTGACGGTGCCGCTGGCCATCTACGTCGGGTCGCTGGTGGGCGTGGTCATCGACCCCCGGAATGGCGAGACGGTGGGTGGCGGGCTGGGCGCCATCGTCGGCGGCGCCCTCGGCTACCTCGTCGGCACCGCCATCGCGTCGACGCTCTTCGACCGCGACCCCATGGCCTTCAAGCGCGCGCTCCCGTGGGCCATCACCGCCTCGGCGTTGAGCACCATCGGCATGTGCCTGGTCTTCTTCGTGCCTGCCATCGGCATCGCCGCCCTGCCCTTCGTCGTCACCGGCGCCATCGTGCTCGCGGCCGCCGTGCCGCTGGTGACCGAGGCGCTGCGCCCGCCCGGGCCCGCCGGCGTCACCGTCGCCCGGTTCTAGGGCGCCCCCGCTGGAAAGCCCGGGTCGTCTTCGCGGGGCGGCCAGCGCGACGCGAGGGACGCCACTACAGCCGCGCCCGGGCCAGGCATCTTTACGGCCCTCGTCGCGGCAGCGGGCCGGCCCTGCGCCCGCTCCGTCAGCCCCGCGTTCACCCCTCAGCCGGTGGCTCATCGCTCGGCGGGCCCTCGGAGGGCGACGCCTCGGCGGGGGCGTCGGGGCCACCGTCGTCGTCTCCGCCCTCTTCGCCGCCGCCCTCGACGTCGTCCTTCACCTCGGGCACGTGGCTCAGGCCGGCCACCTTCTCGTCGGCGGCGTCGAGCGTGATGAGGCGCACGCCCTGGGTGTTGCGGCCGATGACCGAGATGCCCGAGACCTTCATGCGAATGAGCACGCCCGAGGTGGTGACGATCATCACCTCGTCTTCGTCGCGCACCTGCACCGCGCCGACGACGCGGCCGTTCCGGTCGGTCGTCTTGATGTCGATGATGCCCTTGCCGCCGCGGCCCTGCACCCGGTACTCGTCTTCGAGGGTGCGCTTGCCGTAGCCGTTCTCGGTGACGGTGAGCAGCGTGGTGCCCTTCTCGACCACCTCGGCGCTGACGACGTCGTCGCCCTCTTCCAGGGTGATGCCCTTCACGCCCACCGCCGTGCGGCCCATGGAGCGCACCTCGGTCTCGTTGAAGCGAATCGACATGCCCTGCGCCGTCGAGATGAGCACGTCTTTGGTGCCGTCGGTGATCTTCACCGCCACCAGCGCGTCGCCGTCTTCGATGGTGATGGCGGCGATGCCCGAGGAGCGCACGTTCGAGAAGGCGGTGAGGTCGGTGCGCTTCACCGTGCCCTTGCGGGTGACGAAGAGCACGAACTGGTTCTCGACGAACTCCTTGGTCACCAGCATCTGCGCGAGCTTCTCGCCCTCGTTGAACTGCACGAGGTTGACGATGGGCTTGCCCTTCGAGGTGCGGCTCGCCGCGGGGATCTCGTGCACCTTCAGCCAGTACAGGCGGCCGCGGTTGGTCAGCGGCAACACGTAGGCGTGGGTCGAGGCGATGAAGATGTCGGTGAGGAAGTCATCTTCCTTGGTGGTCGCGCCGGTCTTGCCCCGGCCGCCGCGGCGCTGCGCCCGGTACTCGGACAGCGGGGTGCGCTTGATGTACCCGGCGTGCGAGAGCGTCACCACCATGTCCTCTTCGGCGATGAGGTCTTCGACCCGCATCTCGGTGAGGTCACCGGTGATCTCGGTGCGGCGCGGGTCGGCGAAGCGCTCGCGCACGTCCTTGAGCTCGGCCTTGATGACGTTGAGCAGCGACGCCTCGTTCTGGAGGATGTCTTCGAGCCGGGCCGCGGTGCGCACCAGGTCGATCAGCTCCTGGAACAGCTCGGTCAGCTCGAGGCCGGTCAGCTTCTGCAGCCGCATCTCGAGAATGCTGCGGGCCTGCTCCTCGCTGAAGCCCGGGTCATACTGGCGCGACAGCCCGGCGTAGCTGGGCTCTTCACCCTTCGCGCGCGAGGCCAGCAGCTCCATCGACTTCTTGAGCGCCGAGAGGTCGACCCTGGGCAGCTTCTGGTACGCGGCGTTCTCGTAGAGCGCGCTCGAGGCGATGTTCATCAGGCCCCAGCGCGCCTGCTCCGGGTCCTTCGAGGCGCGGATGACGGCGATGATGTGGTCGAGGAAGTCACGGGTGATGGTCGCGACCAGCAGGCCCTCGACGATGTGCAGGCGGTCCTTCGCCTTCTTCAGCTCGAAGCGCGTGCGGCGCGTCACCACCTCGCGGCGGTGGCCGATGAAGCGCTCGAGGATCTCTTTGAGCGTCATCACCTTCGGCTGGCCCTGGTCGATGGCGAGCAGCACGATGCCGTAGCTGACCTGCATGGCCGTCAGCGCGTACAGGTTGTTGAGCACCACGTCGGCCATGGCGTCGCGCTTGATGTCGATGGCGATGCGAATGCCGGTGCGATCGCTCTCGTCGCGAATGTCGCTGATGCCCTCGAGCCGCTTCTCGTTGACGAGGTCGGCGATCTTCTTGACCAGGTCTTCCTTGCGCAGCTGGTACGGAATCTCGGTCACCACGATGCGCTCGCGGTCGCCCTTCTCTTTCTCGATCTCGGCGCGGGCCCGAATGGTGATGCTGCCGCGGCCAGTGGAGTAGGCGCGCCCGATGCCGTCGCGGCCCGCGATGATGCCCGCGGTGGGGAAGTCGGGGCCCTTGACGAACTGCATCAGCTCGCCCAGCACCGCCCTGGGGTTGTCGATGAGGTGCGTGGTGGCGTCGATCACCTCGCCGAGGTTGTGCGGAGGGATCTTGGTGGCCATGCCGACCGCGATGCCGTCGCTGCCGTTGACCAGCAGGTTCGGGAACCGCGCCGGCATCACCGTCGGCTCGGTGAGGCTGTTGTCGTAGTTGGGCCCGAAGTCGACGGTGTCTTTGTCGAGGTCGGCGAGCATCTCGTCGGTGAGACGCTCCATGCGCACTTCGGTGTAACGCATGGCGGCTGGTGAATCGCCGTCGATGGAGCCGAAGTTGCCCTGGCCGTCGACCAGCATGTACCGCATCGACCACGGCTGGGCGAGGCGGACGATGGCGTCGTAGACCGACTGATCGCCGTGCGGGTGGTACTTACCGATGACGTCGCCGACGATGCGCGCCGACTTCTTGTAGGGGCGGCCGAAGGTGTTCGACAGCTCGTGCATCGCGAAGAGCACGCGGCGGTGCACGGGCTTGAGGCCGTCGCGCACGTCGGGCAGCGCGCGCCCGACGATCACGCTCATCGCGTAGTCGAGGTACG
>JACSRE010000107.1 GCA_014879945.1 Myxococcus sp. | reverse complement strand
GGCGGGGGCGTCGGCGAAGTCGCCGTAATAGGCCTCGCGCTCGCCGGTCAGCAGCACGTGGAGGCAATGGTGGATGTCGTCGTTCCACTGGGCATCGAACGGGCGCGGCAGCAGGGCCGCGTCATTGTGCTCGTTCTCCAGCACCAGATGCACGTGCCGGCCGGGCGGAATGCGGGCGCGGAGGTCGCGGCCGAGGGCGGCAAGGGCGTCCGGCGGCAGGATGGCGTGGACGGCATCGAGACGCAGCCCGTCGAAGCGGAACGCCTCGATCCACATCAGCGCGTTTTCGAGGAAGAAGCGGGCCACCTCCGGCCGGTCGAACGCCACCGCCGGTCCCCACGGGGTCGCCTGCTCCGGGTGGAAGAAATCGGGCGCGTAGAGGCCGAGATAATTCCCGTCCGGCCCGAAGTGGTTGTAGACCACGTCCAGCAGCATCATCACGCCGTGGGCGTGGGCGGTGTCGATGAGCGCTTTGAGATCGTCCGGCGTGCCGTAGATGGCCGCGGGGGCAAAGGGCAGCACGCCGTCATAGCCCCAGTTGCGCGTGCCGGGAAAGGCGGCGATGGGCATCAGCTCCACCGCCGTGATGCCGAGGGCGGCCCAGGCGGGGATTTTCTCCGCGACTCCGGAAAAGCCGCCGCAGAGGCCGGCGTGAACTTCCAGGATCACCGCCTCGTGCCACGGCCGCCCGGCCCAGTCCGTGCGCCAGCGATAGGCTTCGGGATCGGTGACCACGCTGAAGCCGTGCACATCCTCCGTCTGCGCCCGCGACGCGGGATCGGGAAAGGCGGTGCCGTCCGGCAGGCGGAAGCGGTAGCGCGCGCCCGGCCCCACCGGCGCCTCGGCCTCGAACCAGCCTTCCCCGCGCGGCGACAGCGCAAGGCGCTCGCCCGTGGCGAACTCCAGCTCCTGCAGCGCCTCGATGTTGGTGGGGTCGGAGCTGGCCACCGACAACGCGTTGTTCGCCGGATCGGCGAGGACCGGGAAGACCCCGTAGCGCTCGGCCAGGTCCAGCCGCAGGTGCTCGGTGATGCGCTCGGGCAGCGTCGCCTGGTCGAGGGCGATGGTCTCGAGGCGCAGCTGCTGGGCCAGGAGCCCGCACATGACGGTCTCGTCGACGAAGCCCATCTCGACGACCACGCGTCCGAGGCGGCCGCCCCACTTGCGCTGCTCGGCCAGCGCGGCCTTCAGGCGCGACTCATCGAGCACGCCGGCTTCGATCAGCAGCTCTCCAAGACGGCGGCGCGCACGCGCAGGCGGAAGGTTCGGGCTCACCCATCCACGGTACCAGCCGACAGGGCGGCGGCAAGCACCCGCTGGGTGGCGAGGCTAGAATCTTCGGCCAGGAGCGGAACCGGGGCTGAAAGAAGAGCGCCGGCTCCCAGGCGGGGGCCGGCGCCTGTGCTGCGACGCGCCGAGGGTTACTTGTTCTCGGCGGCGGCGCGCGCGGGCGGCGCGAGCTTCTTGGCCTCGGCCTTCTCAGCGCCCGACAGCGGCTTCATGCGGAACGACTTCCACTGCGCCGTGGTGCCCTTGAGCTTGAAGACGGCGGCCATGCCGACGCTCTTGGTGCCGTCGTTCATCTCCCAACCGAAGGTGTCGGCGGGGCCGGGGTTGATGAAGAGGGTGCTCGAGTCGGCGCTCTCCTTCACCAGGGTGGTGCCCGCGGCGTCTGCGGTGGCGCGCCCGCCGGCCTCTTTGATGTTCGAAGCAAACCCGAAGCTGATCTTCGCCTCGGCGATCGCCTGGGTGATGGCCTCGTCGCCGACGTTGCCGGCCGCGCCCGCGAAGTCGAGGGCCTGGTTGCCGCTGCCGCGGGGAGGGCCGTGGGCGACCAGGGCCACCGGCACCTTCGAGGTCTTCGCCTCACGCACCACCTCGTCGAGGGTGGTCTGGAAGTACCGGCAGCCGGTGCTGCACTTGACGTAGTTGGCGTCGTGGTAGCCGGGCAGCGAGACCAGCATCAGCTCGGGGAACTCGACCACCCGCACGGCGTTCATGTTGACGATGTTCGAGGCCTCTTTCTGGGCCATGGCGACACCGTCGGTGAACTCGGCGCGGCACTCCTGGTTGCCGGCGAGCGCGAGCACCGGCACCTTGGTGGCCGCCAGCTCCTTGAGCACCCGCGTGATGCCCGCGGCGATGTCGCCGACGTCGCCGGTGACGACGATGGCGTCGACCTTCTCGTCCTGGAAGAACTTCGCGTAGCGCTTGAGCGCCAGCATGTTCTCGCCCGAGTCCTCGTTCACCGGGCCGACGATGCCCAGGGTGAGCGTGCCGTCGGTGTCTTTGTCGGTGAACGTCAGGTGGGCACCCGAGAGGCTCGCGGCGCGCTCGCCGATCTTCACCTCGGCGGTGGGGCCGGGGTCGATGGGCGCGGCGCACTCCTTCTCGGCGCGCTCGCTCGGCGGCTTGGGCGTGGCGGGCGGCACTGCGGGCACCGCCACCTTCGGCGGCTCGGGAGGCTTGGGCGCCTCGGTCTTCTTCTCGGGGCAGGCCGTGAGCGCCAGCGCGCTCGTGAGCACCACCGTTGCCTTCGACAGCCGGCTGAACATGAGAAGTCCCCTCGTGAAAGTGTGAAAAGCTGCGCGGAGTTAGCGGAAACGGACTCGCCGGTCCAGCAGGTTCGCGGTAGACCGTCGACCATGCGCAGCACGCTCGTGTTCGTCGTCGCCCTGGTGGCCGTCGGCTGTGCCCACACGCCCTTGTCGCCCGAGGCGCTCGACTCGCTCAACAGGCCCGCCTTCATCGCGCGCATCGAAGAGGGCGCGGGGCCGAGGTCGGTGGTCTTCCGCGACGACGCGGCCAGCTACGCCGGGCGCCTCAAGAAGCTCGACGCCAAAGAGGCCGACCGCCGGCTCACCCTGAAGCTCGAGAAGGGCACCGACTCGGAGCGCTCCATCAACCGGTACCAGGTCGCCGACACCCTGCGCGCGCACGTGGTGGCCGAGCTCCCCAACTCAGCCCCGTGGACGCGGCTGGCCCGGCCCACCCAGGTGGCCTCGCTGCTCGAGTCGTTCCTCGTCGACGAGGTGCCGGCCAACGCGCCCGACGTCTCGCGGCTGGCGCCGCTGGGCGTCGACTCGATCATCGAGATCGTCGTCGAGGACTACGGCCTGCGGAGCAAGGGCGGGAAGGCGGGCGTCTACCTCTACGGGTACGCGCAGCTCTACCGGGTCGGTGGAGGCGTGCTCTATCGCCGGGCCTTCTTCAGCGACGAGCTGCGCGCCGGACTGGAGGGGCTCGATCCCTTCGAGGTCGCCAAGCACCCGGCCGTCTTCTCGAACCGCCTCAAGACGATGCTGCAGGCGATCGCGCACCAGATCGCCCTCGATCTGTCGCCGGCGGTGCGCGCGGCTCAGAGGGACGCTCCCGTGCCCAGTGACGATGAGAAGCCCGTCACTCCGACCGAAGAGGATCCGCTCTAGCCAGCGAAGCGGGGCGCCAACGCCTCGAGCAGCGGGCCGACGAGCCACCGCTCGACCGCCCACGCCGCCGTCGCGCCCACCACGGCGCCGATCAGGTTCCACGTCAGGTCTCGCAGCGACGGCGCACCCAGGCCCAGCCCGTCGGCGACCTCCTTCAGCACCCCCAGGGTGAAGCTGGCGGCCGCGCCCACCGCGGCGCGTTCGAGCGGCCCCTCAATCCACGCCGCGCTCACCGCGGTCGCGCCGAGGGCGAGCCCTGCGCTGAGGCTGACGTGGAGCGCCTTGTCAGCGCCCCACCAGCTGTCGGCCCTCGCCGGCGCCGCCACGAGGATCGAGACCGCGGCCAGCCCGCCCAGGCGGCTCATCACGGCTCGAGGCATCGCATGGTGACGACGGGCGTCGTGGCCGCGTGAACGGCCGCCGGTCGACCGTCGTCCCCCGGGCCTCACCGATCAGCTCCGCCGAGCGCCGCGCCGAGCCCGCGTCGAGAAGAGCAGCGCCGCGAGCGCCGCCAGCAGCCCCCCGCCGCCGCCCTGGCAGGTGCAGCCCATGTTGTTCACCGTCACGGTGCCGCCGGCCGCGCCTCCCGCAGCGACGAAGCCGCCACCGGTGGCGCGCCCTCCGCTGGTGCCGCCGCCGCCCGTCCCGGAGCTCCCACCGCCCTGGCCGCTGTTGTCGACGGTGCAATAGAAGTCGTTCGCCAGCGCGGTGCACACGTGGCCCGAGGGGCAGGTCTGCGGGTTCGACGGGTCGCAGCGGCCCTGGCACACCCCGCTGATGCAGCGGGTGCCCGGCTGACAGCTCGCGATGTTCGGCAGCAGGCAGCTCGCCCCGGGCCCGACGACCTGATCAGGGCAGGCGCACACCCCCGCGCCGCTGCCCTGCGGTGGATCAGGCTGCACCTGCACGCACGTCGCGCACTGGTTGGGCAGCGTCGTCGTGCACGGCGGGTAGCAGCGGTTCGAGTAGCAGACGAGGCCCGCTTCGCACTGGCCGTCGCTCCGGCACGTCGCGCACTGCATGCCCGCGTTCCCTGGAATGCAGACCTCCTGGCCGCTGCTCAGCTGGCAGGTGGTGCCCGTCGGGCACGACGTCGGGTTGCTGATGGTGCACTGGCGACGGCAGAAGTTGCTGATGCACGAGAGCCCGTTGCGGCAGATGGCCAGCATCGTGCCGGCGCTGCTGCACGGCTGGTTGGCGTCGCTGATCTCGGTAGCGCCGCAGGCGCAGATGCCCCCGTTCACCGTCGGCAGGCAGGCCGGGCACGAGCCGGGGCTGGCGGGGTTGCAGCTGGCGCGACACACGCCGCCCAGGCATTGGGCACCGCCGGCGCACGGCATCGCGGCGCTGCAGGCCTGGCACGTCGCGGAGCCGCCGCTGGGGTAGCACAGCTGCTCGTTGCGGCCGTTGATCGGCAGGCACTGCGTCATCGCGCCGCCCACCGGGCTGCAGGTGTTCGTCGAGCAGCCCATGCACAGCGGCGCGCCACCATTGCAGCAGGCCCGGCAGAAGGCGATCTGCGCGTTCGCCTCGTCGGTCGCGCAGGCGTTGCAGGCGTTGCAGAACTCCGACACCTCGCAGCGATCGCCGGTGTTGCCGGTGGGCACGCAGGTGCCGCCGGTGCACTGGTAGCCGGGCGCGCAGTTGGTGGCGACGTTCTGGGGGGTGCACTGGTTGGTGCAGGCCGAGGTGGGGAAGCAGTAGCTGCCGACGGGCGTGGTGGTGCAGGTAAAGCCCGTGCCGCACTGGCCGCTGACGGTCGGGTTGCAGGCCATCGAGCACCAGTTGCGCCCGTTGCCGTCGGTGAGGCACTGGCCGGTGGAGCAGTCCTGGCCTGCCGTACAGAACTTGCACATGTCGGGCGCGCCGATCTGCGGGAGGCACGCGAAGCCGTTGGTCGAAGCCTGGCAGCTGAAGCCGGTGGGGCAGGCGTCTCCCACCCGCGTGCAGTCGCGCGTGCAGATGCGGCTGCTGCTCCCCGACGCGCCTTCGCAGACCAGGCTGGCCGAGCAGGTGCCGGTGCAGGGCGAGCCCTGGCTCCCGGTGGTGCCGGGGTACACGGCGCACACGTCGGCGATGTCGGGAGGCGCGAGGTTGCGCTTGATCTCGCCGGTGCCGATGTTGGCGAACATCACCGCCACCGAGTTGGCGGAGTGCGCGAAGCCGATGAAGTGGCCCGCCTCGTGGGTGACGACGCTCTCGTAGTCGTAGTCACCCGAGGAGATCGTCGTGCCCGCGCCCCAGGTGACGGTGGCGGCGTTCATCTCCATGTCCGAGTCGCTCAGCTCGCCCACCACGTACCAGGTGTTGGTGGTGAGCCCGAGCGTGGCGCTGGAGTAGCGCCAGTTGAGCCCCGAGAGCCAGATGACGTTGTTGTTGTCGTCGGTGATGTTGACCGCGAGCGCGCCCTGCGGGGTGCTGAAGTTCGGCGACTCGTAGGCGAACGCGATCGACGGCGAGCACGAGGTGTTCGAGAGCGTCCACCGCTCGAAGGCGGTGCGCATCGTCGCCAGCACCGAGCCGTAGGTGATCTGCTGCATGCCCGGCAGCTGGGTGCCGCCGGTGTTGTCGATCGACGCGGCGAAGCGCACCTCGGGCAGGCAGCGCCCGCTGCGGCAGACCTGGTTCCCGTTCGCCATGCCCGACTGGAGCGTGCAGCTGGTGGTGCAGGGGCTCAGCAGCCAGCGGTTGCCGCTGGGGTCGGCGAGCGCGGCGGTCGCCAGGAGGAGGGTGGTGACGAGGAGGTGCTTCACTTCGTCGCTCCCTTCGCCGCAGCGCGCACCCGGGCGAGGAAGGCCTCGGCGGTGCCAAGGGTCTCTCGCTCGGCGACGGGCCCGGCGACCCCTTTTCCGCCGCGCTGGGCGAAGCTCAGGCCCTTCAAGTCGCGGCGCGCGACCTTCGGGCCGACGGTGCCCTCGAGCGTCACCTTGCCCGCGGCCATGGCCAGCAGCACGAAGGCGTTCGGCTCATCGACGGCCGGCTCGAGGAAGAGCACCACCTCTTCGCCCTCTTCGAAGCGGCCGGCGCCCGAGACGCGCTGGCCGACGCCGTCGAGGACGCCGCCAGGCTGTTTCACCAACGCCGTGGTGCGCGGCGCGCCCTTGAGCGACTCACGCACCGCGATCTCGGTCCACGTCCAGATGCCGCGCTTGCCCTCGGCCCAGCCCGTCACCGAGCGCCGCACCGTTCCGTGCACCACCACGGGCGCGCGCTCGGTCAGCTCTTCCAGCGACAAGGCCATCACCACGGTGGCGAGCGCCGTAAGGGGCGCGAGCGCAAGGGCGACGACGACGAACACGGTGGCGCGGCGAGAGGGAAACATGCGCGGGGTGACTCCGGGGCCCCCGGCCGGGGCCGTGACGACAGGGCTCTCGAGGAGCCTACCTCAGCCCCCGCCTTGCGTGGACGTGATGCGCTCTCTGGCGCCCGGCTCGGGTACAGTCGCCCGCCCATGTCTCGCCTGATGATCTTCATGTCGAACGCCGGCTACGAAGCCGCCTGGCAGGCCACCTCGCTGGGCCTCACCGCGACGGCCATGGGCGACGAGGTGATCTACGTCTTCGCCTTCGACGCCCTGCGCGCGCTCGCCCGCGGCACCTTCGGCAAGCCGCTGACCGAGCGGGAGTCGTCGGCCGCGACGCGAGGCCAGGGCCTGGGGGCGCCGCTGCCGGCGCGCATGTTGGAAGACGCCAGGCAGTTGGGGGCGCGGTTGATGGCGTGTGACACCACCGTCAAGCTGTGCGGCCTCGACCCGGTGGAGTTGCTGCACGAGCGCCACCTCGACGAGGTGGCTGGCCTGCCCGACATCTGGAAGCTGACGACGAGCGCGCGGCTGTTGTCGTTCTGAGCGCGCCGCTCAGAGCGTGCTGACGATTCGGAACTCGACCTTGAGGGGCTCGGCGGTGGTCGAGGTCTTCACGCGATCGCACAGCGGCCCGGCGAACTGCACCGCGCCGGTTGGGAGCAACGACCAGGTGTTGGGGCCCTTGGTGGTCGTCTGCCCGTTGATGATCACTGCGAGGAAGCGGTCGTCGGTGGGCTTGTCAGAGAGGCTGAAGAGGCAGGGGTCTCCGCTGCCGATGAGGTTCTGAATGTCTGCCAGCGCCGTCGCCAGCTCGGTCGCGTTCGCCGCGGCGTAGAACTGCTTCTGGCAGAACTTGGTGGCCAGGCAGGTGTTGTTGCTGCCGCACTCCGCGTTGGTGCCGTTGGGGCACTTGCGGCCGAAGCCGCCCACGTCGGCCATGGAGTTGAGCACGTCGAGCGCCTCGGGGCTGGCGAAGTCGGCGCCGAAGCCGACCACGATGGTGCTGACGTTGCGCGAGCGCAGCTGCTGCACCGCCGTCACCACGCCGTCCTTGTCGAGGAAGCCGGCGCGGCAGTACTGCCCCACGCAGTTGTTGCCGAGGGTGCACAGGTTCGAAGGCGGCGGGGGCATCGAGCTGCACGACAGCGGGTTGGCCGGGTTGCAGTTGGGCAGACCGTCGGTGAGGAGGAGCACGAAGTCCTGCCGGTTGTCGCGGTCGTCGAGGAGCCCCGCGTAGGAGCCGAGGAAGGTGAGCGCGCCCGCAGTGGGCGTGCCGCCGGTGACGGGGATCGCCGAGCCCAGCGACTGGATGCGCTGGTTCACCGTGGTGGCGTTCATGACCAGCGGGGCGGTGTCGGTGTCGCTGGTGGACGGGGCGGGCAGGTCGACGGCGATCTCCCGCGTGGGCGCACACCCGGTCGGGCTGAAGGTGGTGTCTTCGCCCTTGGGGAAGAACGCCAGCCCCATGCGGGCCACGGTGGACGAGGTGGTGAGGAACTGGTTCATCGCCGTGCGCAGCTCGCTGATGCGCGTGGGGCACGTCGCCGGGCAGCTCGCGCCGCTGCACATGCCACACGAGGGCATGCTCGCGTTGAGCGGCGCGTTCATCGACCCCGACTTGTCGACGAGGATCATCAGGTTGGGCTTGAGGTTTCGGGCGACGACGTTGCGCGTCTGCGTCGTCTGCGAGATCGCGATGGGCGTCACCGGCTCGAAGTCATACGTCTGGCAGGCGGTCGCGAAGAGCAGGGCGGAGGCGAGGTATCGCGTCATGGGTTCCTCAAGAGAAGGCGGGGCGCAGCGTCGCTCAGGTTGCGGTGGGGCTCAAGGGGAACCGGCCACCCGGAGGTGCAGCTGCGCGCCGTGGTTCGCCTCGCAGAACGCCGGCGCGAGCGTCACGCTGCGTTGATCGTCAGACAGCGACCACGTCTCGGGTCCCCGCGCCACCCGCGCGCCGTCGACCAGCAGGCTCACCGCGCCGCTGGTGAAGGGGCGATCGGGGAGCGCGCGGGTGCAGGTCGCGGGCGTGAGGCCGCTCAGCACCGTGGTGAGCACCTGCTCGAGCTCGACGCGGTTCGAGGCCTGGAAGGCCCATCGATCGCAGCGCCCCGAAGTGCAGGCCGACCCCGCCCCGCAGTCTCCGTCGGAAGCGCAGGTGCGCGGAACCCCGCCGGCGCGCGCGAGCTGCTCGAGCACCGCGCGGGCGTCGACCTGGTTGGTGTCGGCGCCGAAGCCGACGACGATCGTCTTGATGCCGAGCCGGTGGAGGGCCTGCACCTGCTCGACGGTCGCGTCGGCGTCGAGGCAGCCGCGTCGGCGAACGTCGTTGCCGCTGCAGTCTCCGCCCCCGGTCTGGCAGCGACAGGCGCTCGCGCTCTGCATGAAGTCGTTCGGGTTGTTCTCGTTGCAGTTGGGCAGCCCGTCGGTGAGGAGCAGGACGAAGTCGTTGCGGAAGTCCGACGCGCGGAGCTCGCTGCGCGTGCCCAGGAACGCGAGGGTGGCGCCGGTCGGGGTGCCACCGGCGGCCTGGAGCGCCTGGACCGCGGCGTTGACCTGACTGGCGCTCGCGCGGTTGGCCTGACTGGCCTGCTGATCGTCGACCCGCGAGGCGACCGGGAGCGCGACCCTGACGTCGTTGGCCGGCTGACACGAGGCCTCGGCGCCCGTCAGGGTCGGCCCCGGCTCGCGCGGAAAGGTGGTGAGGCCCAGGCGCACCCGGTCGTCGGCCAGCGCGGTGAACGACGCGACCGCCTGCTTCAGCTCGCTCAGGCGCGTGGGGCAGGTGCTCGAGCACGCGGCGTCGAGCTGCCCGCCCATGGAGCCAGAGCGATCGACCGCGAGCATCACGTTGGGCTTGAGCACCGGGGCCAGCTCGAAGACCTCGTCACTCACCACGAGGGTGACGGGCGCCACCGGCTCGAATTGGTAGGACTGACACGACAGGGCGCTGAGGGTTGCGAGGAAGATCGTTCGGCGCATGGGGCCTCCGTGAGGATGGGCAGGGAGCGTTCAGTGTGCGGGCCACGCGCGCGCGGGCGCAAGGCCCACACCCGTCCGAAGTTCAGTGAATCCAGATGGTTCGTCGGCGCTCCACTGTCATTCGGGCTGACAGCGCGCGGGCGTGGCGCGGCGAAGCGCCCAAAATTCCGTGAGCCGGGTGCCGTCGCAAGCGTGTATGGGTCAGCAGCGAATGCGCGTCGTGGTCCTCTCCCGGTCGAGTCGAATCGCCTCAACCCGGCGGTTGATGGAAGCGGCGCGCGCGCGTGGCCACCATGTGCGGTGCATCGATCCGACCTCGTTGCAGCTCCAGCTCGGGTCCCGGCCCGGGCGCCTGGTGCGCGCCTACAAGCTGATGCGCACGCCGGACCTCGTCATTCCGCGCTTCGCCTCGAACGTGGCCGCGTTCGCGCTGCCGATGCTGGAGCAGCTCGAGGCGCAAGGCGCCCTCAGCCTGAACGAGGCCGACGCCATCGGCGTGAGTCGAAACCTGCTGCGCTGCCTCCAGCGCCTGGCCAGCCGCGGCGTGCCGGTGCCGCGCACCGTGCTGGCTCGCGACGCCAAGGCCCTCAAGGCGCTCGTCTCGCGGGTGGGCGGGGTGCCGGTGGTGGTGAAGCTGCTGGCCGCGAGCGAGCAGCGCCGCGTGATGCTCTGCGAGTCGATGCAGTCGCTCGAGGCCGCCCTCGAGGCGGTGCTCGGGCTCGGCCACGACGTGGTGATGCAGGAGTCGATTCGCCCGGGCCAGCACGATCTGCAGCTGTTGGTGGTGGGCGGCTCGGTCGTCGCCGCGGTCAAGCGCGTGCCTCGCCCCGGCCGCGCCGCGCGGAACCTGGGGCAGTTCGATCGCCTCGAGCGCTGCACGCCTTCAGACGAGGTCCGCGCGCTCGCCGAGAAGGCCGCGCGGGCGTGCTCGCTCGAGGTCTGCTCCGTCGACGTGATCGAGGGCCGCTGGGCGCGCGTCGCCGACGTCAACGCCGCGCCCTCGCTGCCCGAGCTCGAGCTCGCGACGGAGCTGAACCTGGCCAGCCTGATCATCGAGCGGGGCGAGCAGCTCGTCGCCGCGCGTGCCGTTCCAAGCAGCGCCTTGAAAGTGGGAGAGTCATGAACATGAGACGAGTGCTGATGCTGGTGGTGTCGATGGCGGCGGCGGGCGCGTACGCGGCCGACCCCGACGTGGCCTCTCTGTACGAGGTGCGCACGGACGGCACGTCCTCCGCCGTGAAGGCCGGCGAGAAGGGGAAGGTCGTCATCGAGATCAAGGCGAAGAACGGCGCGCACGTCTCTGACGAGGCCCCGCTGCGCATCGAGCTGTCGAGCAAGGACAGCAAGCTCGACAAAGAGAAGCTCACCCTCGCGGACTCGCTGACGAAGAAGGCGGAAGGGTCGGCGGCGTACCCTGACCCGCGCTTCGAGGTGGGCTTCACGGCGGCGGCGCCGGGCAAGGCGACGGTCGACGCGAAGATGACGTTCTTCATCTGCACCGAGAAGGTGTGCGCGCGGCAGACGAAGTCGCTCTCGTTCCCCGTGGTGATCAATTGAAGCGCTTCGGCCCCGGCAGCGAGAAGAAGAAGGGCGGCTTCGGCAAGCGCCCCGGTGGGGACAAGCGAGCTGGTGGAGACAAGCGCTCCAGCCCGCTGGGGAAACGAGCAGGCCCGCCCGCCAGGCGCGCGCCCTACGAGCGGGTCGACGGGGCCTTCGGGGCGCGCCGCAAGCCAGAGGGCGACTCGCGGCGCGGGCGCGACGACCGGGGAGGGCGCGGCGCCGAGCGTCGTCCACCCCGCGCGTTCGAGCAGGCCGATCGCACGCCGACCGAGCGCCCCGCCCGGCGCGCCGAGGCCTTCGTGCGCGAGGCCGCCCCCGATGGTCCGCGGGCGTACGGCGACGATCGCTTCATCTACGGCATCAACCCCGTGCTCGAGCTGCTCCGCGCGAAGCCCGGGCAGATCGATCGCCTGAGCGTTCAGGAGCAGGGCCTCAAGGAGTCCATCGCCGGTGAGATCTTCAAGCGCGCCAGCACGCACGGCATTCGTGTCGACCGCGTCGACCGCGCGCGCCTCGACGCGATGGCGCCCAAGTCGGTGCACCAGGGCGTCGTCGCCGAGGTGCGGCAGTTCGACTACTCGACGCTGGAGCAGATCCTGGCCGCGGCCCGCATGCACGGCAGGCCTGGCCTGGTCGTGATGCTCGACGGCATTCAAGACCCGATGAACCTCGGGGCGATCATCCGCTCGGCGCACGCCCTGGGGGCCGACGGCATCGTGATCGCCAAAGATCGCGCCGCCGCGGTGACGGGCGTCGTCGCCAAGGCCTCGGCCGGCGCCACCGCGCACACGAAGATCGCCCGCGTCACCAACCTCGCGCGCGCTCTCGAAGAGCTGAAGGCGGCGGGCTACTGGTCGGTCGCCGCCGAGCCCACGGGAGAAGAGACCCTGTGGACGGCGCGGCTCGACGGGCCGATCACCATCGTGGTGGGCGCCGAGGGCGCGGGCGTACGTCGCGGAATCCTCGAGCACTGTGACTACCTGGTGCGCATTCCGATGATCGGCCAGGTCGCCTCGCTCAACGCCTCGGTCTCGGCCGCCGTGCTGCTCGCCGAGGTCGCCCGCCGTCGTCAGCCGCGCTCGTAGCAAGGCCCCCAAAAGAGCGCCCGTCAGAGGCAAGAGTCGAGGCTCGTCTCATCAACGCTTGACTTGCTCTTTCCCCCATGGATAAGGAGCGCCGCCCTCGCAGCCCCGGGGTGGCGGGTTTCCTTTGAAGTTCTGGAGCCTTGCCGGTGTAGCTCAGCTGGTAGAGCACCTGATTTGTAATCAGTAGGTCGCGGGTTCGAATCCCGCCGCCGGCCAGATGGGCAGACAATTGAATATGACGCCTTCGCTCGGAGGGGTAGCCAAGTGGCCAACGGCAACAGACTGTAAATCTGTCGGTCCCAGACCTTCGGTGGTTCGAATCCACCCCCCTCCACACCAGCACGCGGGGATAGCTCAGCTGGTAGAGCGTCAGCCTTCCAAGCTGAATGTCGCGGGTTCGAATCCCGTTCCCCGCTCAGTCAGAACGAAGTAGCAGGCGCAGTCGCAGCACGAAGTCAGCGGTCGCAGCACAGCAGACGCAGCACAGCAGACGCAGCAAGCAGACGCAGCAAGCAGACGCAGCAAGCAGTGCCCAGATAGCTCAGTTGGTAGAGCACATCCTTGGTAAGGATGAGGTCACCGGTTCAATCCCGGTTCTGGGCTCCATTTGAAGTCCGAGTCTCGTAGCCAGAACCCACCGATCTTCACGCACAAAGGAAGGGCAACATGTCGAAGGAGAAGTTCGAAAGAAACAAGCCGCACGTCAACATCGGCACCATCGGCCACGTCGACCACGGCAAGACCACGCTCACCGCTGCGATCACCAAGGTGCTCGCGAAGACCGGTGGGGCCACGTTCCTCGCGTACGACATGATCGACAAGGCGCCCGAGGAGCGCGCCCGCGGCATCACGATCTCGACGGCCCACGTCGAGTACCAGACCGCGAACCGCCACTACGCGCACGTCGACTGCCCCGGGCACGCCGACTACGTGAAGAACATGATCACGGGCGCCGCGCAGATGGACGGCGCCATCCTCGTGGTCTCGGCGGCCGACGGCCCGATGCCCCAGACGCGTGAGCACATCCTGCTCGCCCGCCAGGTCGGCGTTCCCTACATCGTCGTCTTCCTGAACAAGGTCGACATGCTCGACGACCCCGAGCTCCGCGAGCTCGTCGAGGTCGAGGTGCGTGACCTGCTCAAGAAGTACGACTTCCCCGGCGACACCACCCCGATCATCCCCGGGTCGGCGCTCAAGGCCCTCGAGGGCGATCAGTCGGACATCGGCGAGAAGTCGGTGCTCAAGCTGATGGAGGCGGTGGACTCGTACATTCCCACCCCGCAGCGCGCGACCGAGAAGCCCTTCCTCATGCCCGTGGAAGACGTGTTCTCGATCGAAGGCCGCGGCACGGTCGCCACCGGCCGCGTCGAGCGCGGCAAGGTCCGCGTCGGCGAAGAGGTCGAGGTCGTCGGCATTCGCCCCACGGCGAAGACGGTCGTCACCGGCGTCGAGATGTTCAAGAAGCTGCTCGACGAAGGCATGGCCGGCGACAACATCGGCGCGCTCGTTCGTGGCCTCAAGCGCGAAGAGATCGAGCGTGGCCAGGTGCTCGCCAAGCCCGGCTCGGTGCTCCCGCACACGAAGTTCAAGGCGCAGGTGTACGTGCTCACCAAGGAAGAGGGCGGTCGTCACACGCCGTTCTTCAAGGGGTACCGCCCGCAGTTCTACTTCCGCACCACCGACGTGACGGGCTCGGTCAAGCTGCCCGACGACGTCGAGATGGTGATGCCCGGTGACAACATCGGCATCGAGGTCGAGCTGATCACGCCGGTCGCGATGGAGAAGGAACTCCGCTTCGCGATCCGCGAGGGTGGCCGTACGGTGGGCTCCGGCGTCGTCTCCGAAGTCGTCGCCTAAAGCCCTGCGGGTGCCTGAAGAGGCGCTCGCTTCTCTGGGGTGCGCCACCAGCGCACACCGCTTGACATGAAGGGGGGGCTCTGTCAGAGGGCCTTCCCTTCTGTCGTCTTAAGCTTCAAGGAGTTGTCAAATGCCCAAGGGCAACCGCAGCCTGATCTCGCTCGAGTGCACGGTGTGCAAAGAGCGCAACTACACCACGACCAAGAACCGCCGGAAGCAGCAGGACAAGCTCGAGATGAGCAAGTTCTGCCCGCGGTGCCGCAAGCACACTGGGCACAAAGAAGGCAAGGTCAGCTGAGTCTTCGATTCGCGTAGGCCAGTAGCTCCAATGGTAGAGCAGCGGTCTCCAAAACCGCCTGTTGGGGGTTCGAATCCCTCCTGGCCTGCCAACTTTTCACCGGCCTCCTTCGCCCTCGCGGCGAGCGGCGTCGGCGTTCTTCTCGTCATCGTTTGAAGGTGAGCATGGCTTCCGAGGCCTCCGAACAAGCAAACCGCGCCGAGATCGACCCGAAGCGATTCGTGGTCATCTCGTTCATGCTGATCGGCCTGGTGCTGGCGTTCTTCTTCGCCAACATCCTCACCCGGCTCTTCATCGAGCTGGGCATTGGCCAGAAGCAGCTGGTGGCCGGGCTCGACCTGTCGACGCCGCCGTACCTCATCGGCCTGTTGCTGGCGGTGGGCACGGGCGCCTACTGCTGGACCAACCAGCGCATTCACGGGCTGGCGCTCGAGGTCGCGACCGAGCTCAAGCGGGTGACCTGGCCGACGTGGGAAGAGACGCGCATCTCGACCTTCGCGGTGGTGTTCGCGTCGCTGGTGGCCTCGGTGCTGCTCGCGGCCATCGACGCGCTGAGCCTGCGCATGATGGTCGACTGGCTGCCGATGTTCTGGGAGATGCTGTGATGACCGCAGCGGACAAGAAATGGTACGTGGTTCACACGTACTCGGGCTTCGAGAACAAGGTGAAGAAGAGCCTCGAAGACCTCATCAAGCAGCGCGCGCTCGAGGAGTCGTTCGGCCAGATCTTCATTCCGGTCGAGCAGGTCGTCGAGATGCGTGACGGCCAGAAGCGCCAGACGCGACGCAAGACGATGCCGGGCTACATCTTGGTGCAGATGGAGATGACGCCCGTCACCAAGTCGCTGGTGAAGAACACGCCCAAGGTGACCGGCTTCCTCGGCGCCCAGGGCCAGGACGACCCACCGCCGCTCCGCGAGTCAGAGGTGCAGCGCATCACGACCGCGATGAGCGAAGGCGCGATGAAGCCCAAGCCGAAGGTGCACTTCGACGACGGCGACACCGTGCGCGTCATCGACGGGCCGTTCGCGAACTTCAACGGCACGGTCGAGGAGGTGAACCCCGAGAAGGGCCGCGTGAAGGTGCTGGTCAGCATCTTTGGCCGCTCCACGCCGGTCGAGCTCGACTTCATGCAGGTCGAGAAGACGGCGGGGTAACGAGACTTTCGAAGCAGGCCGCCCGCGCTGGGGCCCTTTGAAGAACGGCCGGGGCAATTCCGCACCGGCCCTTGTGGGAGGCGGGGAGGACACTCCGCGCCGCTTGAACCACGGGAGAAGAAGCGATGAAGAAGATCACAGGAACGGTCAAGCTGCAGATTCCTGCCGGTAAGGCGAACCCGGCACCTCCGATTGGCCCCGCGCTCGGTCAGGCCGGCGTCAACATCATGGAGTTCTGCAAGCAGTTCAACGCCAAGACCCAGGCTGCCATGAAGGAAGCCCTCATCATTCCGGTGATCATCACCGTGTATGCTGACCGCTCCTTCAGCTTCGAGCTCAAGACGCCCCCCGCGTCGGTGCTCCTGAAGAAGGCCGCCGGGCTGCACACCGAGAAGAAGAAGGGCTCGGGCGCGAAGAAGGCTGGCAAGGAAGTGGTTGGCTCGGTCACCGAGAAGCAGCTGCGTGAGATCGCCGAGCAGAAGATCGGCGACACCACCGCAGCGTCGGTCGAGGCCGCGATGCGCACCATCGCTGGAACGGCGCGCTCGATGGGCATTCAGGTCAAGTAACCACCACCCCCAACCCTTTTTCACGAGGAAACTCCCATGCCTGGAAAGAAGTTCAAGGCCGCCGCCGCCAAGGTGGACCGCAACAAGCGCTACTCCGTCGCCGATGGCTTCAAGCTGCTCAAAGAGGCCGTCGTCCCCACCAAGTTCGACCAGACCATCGACGTCGCCATCAACCTGGGCATCGACCCCAAGCACGCCGACCAGATGGTCCGCGGCGCGGTCGTGCTGCCGCACGGCACCGGTAAGACCTCGCGCGTCGCGGTCTTCGCCAAGGGCGAGAAGCAGGCCGAGGCCACCGCCGCCGGCGCCGACTTCGTCGGTGAAGCCGACCTGGCCAAGAAGATCGAAGACGGCTTCATGGACTTCGACACCGTCATCGCCACGCCCGACATGATGGGCGTCGTCGGTCGCCTTGGTAAGGTGCTCGGCCCCCGCGGCCTGATGCCGAACCCCAAGGTGGGCACCGTGACGATGGACCTGACCCGCGCCATCAAAGAGGCCAAGGGCGGCAAGATCGAGTTCCGCGCCGAGAAGGCCGGCATCGTGCACGCGCCGCTGGGCAAGGCGTCGTTCGCCACCGACAAGCTCCAGGAGAACTTCCTGTCGCTGATGGAGCTGGTGATGAAGATGAAGCCGGCGACCGCCAAGGGCGTGTACCTCAAGGCCGTGGCGATCAGCTCGTCGATGGGCCCGGGCATCAAGCTCGACACGTCTGAGATCGGGGCCCGGTACAAGTAACCGGCGCTTCCCCTGGCAGCGCGCGCCCGGGCCCTCCCTGGTCGGGGGGCCTCGGCAGGGCGCTCGCCCCTTCGGGGTTCAACGAGTTGACAGCCGTGGCCACGCTCGGGTAAGGGCCCGACGTCTGCTCTCTCGTCGCACACGAGAGCCTTCTCCGAAGGCGTCAAGGGGGCAGGGCCGAAAATGTGAATAGCAGCACCCTGGTCGAAGACAGCAGGGGCTCTCTGGGTCGCCTCGCCCGCTCTTGGCTCCCTGACCGTCGAGGTCAGGGGGAGCGGGCAGCACCGAGTCAGAGCGCTTAAACGGCACCGTCAGTTCGAGGCTGCCCTGCCGAGACGGGGAGCGCCGAAAGGTGATGGCAGTTTCAGTCGGGTCACTTTGAAGTTCTCGCTCTCGCACTTTGCACCAGGCAACACGTAACGGAAGGAGGTGTGGAAGTGCTCAAGAGCGAGAAAGAAGTGTTGGCCAAGGAGCTGAACGACAAGTTCACCCGCGCCAAGTCGGTCGTGGTCGCCGAGTTCAGGAAGCTCGACGTCGACACCGTCAACAGGCTGCGGCGGAAGCTGCGCGACGGCAAGGTGGAGTGGAAGGTGTTGAAGAACACCATCGCCCGCCGTGCCGCCAAGGGGACCTCGGTTGAGCTGGTGTCTGATGACTTCGTCGGGCCGGTGGCAGCTGCCATCAGCTACGACGACGTGATCGCGCCGGCGAAGATCCTGGCTGAGTTCTCCAAGGATCTGCAGAGCATCACGATTCGCAGCGGCGTGGTGCAGGGGCAGAAGATCGACGCGAAGGGCGTGCAGGCGCTGGCGAAGTTGCCGGGGCTGCCCGAGCTCCGAGCGAAGATCCTCGGTGTCATCAACATGCCGGCAGGCAAGTTGGTGCGCACCATCGCAGAGCCCGCGAACGCGCTGGCCCGTGTGCTTCAGGCCAAGGCCGACAAGCAGTGACCCGTTTTTCAACCATCAACCATTCGTAGAACCGAACAGAAGGAATCAAAGTCATGGCAGACATCAACACGATCGTGGACCAGCTCTCGTCGCTGACCGTCATGGAAGCGGCTGACCTGGTGAAGAAGCTCGAGGAGAAGTGGGGCGTCTCGGCGGCCGCGGTGGCCGTTGCGGGTCCTGCGGCGGCTGGCCCGGCGGCTCCCGCCGAAGAGAAGACCGAGTTCACGGTCGTTCTCGCGAAGGCCGGCGACAAGAAGATCGACGTGATCAAGGTGATCCGCGAGCTGACCGGTCTGGGCCTCAAGGAGGCCAAGGACCTCGTCGAGGGCGCGCCCAAGACCGTCAAGGAAGGCGCCAACAAGGACGACGCCAACAAGATGAAGGAGAAGCTCACGGCCGTCGGCGCGACGGTGGAGCTCAAGTAAACGCCTTCGTCGTACGCATCTGGCAGCCGGTGATCCTCTGGGGAGGGTCACCGGCTTTGCCGCTTCACAAGCAGCACCCGTCGTACTCCCCAGGACAACTCAATCGCTGACCCGCCGGCTAGACCGGTTCCCCCTCATCGCCCGACTGAGAGAAGCGAATGCCGACCCTGCAGAACAACTTCCGGACGCGGAAGAGCTTCGCGAAGATCAACAAGGTCATTGAGATTCCCAATCTCATCAACATCCAGAAGCTGTCCTACGAGAAGTTCCTCCAGGCCGATGTCGCGCCGGAAAAGCGCGAGGACGTCGGCCTTCAGGCGGTGTTCAAGAGCGTCTTCCCCATTCGGGACTTCAACGAGACCAGCTCGCTCGAGTTCGTCAGCTACAACCTCGAGAAGCCCAAGTACGACGTCGACGAGTGCCGCCAGCGCGGCATGACGTTCGCGGCCCCCATCAAGGTCGTGGTTCGCCTGGTGGTGTGGGACAAGGACGAAGAGACCGGCGCGCAGTCGATTCGCGACGTGAAGGAGCAGGAGGTCTACTTCGGTGAGATCCCGCTCATGACCGAGCACGGGACGTTCATCATCAACGGCACCGAGCGCGTCGTCGTCAGCCAGCTGCACCGCAGCCCGGGCGCGTTCTTCGACCACGACAAGGGCAAGAGCCACTCGTCTGGCAAGCTCCTCTACAACGCGCGCATCATTCCTTCGCGCGGCTCGTGGCTCGACTTCGAGTTCGACCACAAAGACCTGCTGTACGTGCGCATCGATCGCCGGCGCAAGCTGCCGGTGACGGTGCTCATTCGCGCCCTCGGCGCGGTGCCCGACACGGCGCGCAAGAACCCGATCGAGTTCAAGGGCTCGACCGAAGAGATCCTCAACTACTTCTACGCGACCGAGACCATCTACCTCTACTCGGACACCGAGTTCGAGAAGTCGGTCGACTTCGAGCTGCTCTACAACCAGCGCGCGACGCGCGACGTGAAGTCGAAGAGCGGTGAGATCATCGTCAAGAAGAACCGCAAGTTCACCCGCGCGGCGCTCAAGAAGCTCGAGCAGTCGAAGCTCACCCGCCTGCCCATCGACGCCGACGAGCTCTTCACCAAGGTCTCGGCCTTCGACGTGATCGACGAGAGCACGGGCGAGGTCATCCTCGAGTGCAACGAAGAGATCAGCCCGCAGCACGTGGAGGAGCTGCTCAAGCGCAACCTCAAAGAGGTGAAGGTCCTCTTCATCGACAACCTGAACGTCGGCCCGTACCTGCGCGACACGTTGTTGATGGACAAGCTCGAGAACCCCGAAGAGGCGGTGATGGAGATCTACCGCCGCGTTCGCCCGGGTGATCCTCCGACGCCTGAGACGGCGACGAACCTCTTCTCGAACGTGCTGTTCTTCAACCCCGAGCGCTATGATCTCTCGAAGGTCGGCCGCCTCAAGCTGAACTCCAAGTTCGGCGTCGAGGAGCCCCTGGACAACCAGGTGCTGACCAAGCGCGACATCCTCGAGACGATTCGGTACCTGATCGACCTGAAGAACGGCAAGGGCACGATCGACGACATCGATCACCTCGGCAACCGCCGGGTGCGCGCGGTGGGCGAGCTGCTCGAGAACCAGTACCGCATCGGCCTCGTTCGCATGGAGCGCGCCATCAAGGAACGCATGAGCCTCCAGGAGATCGAGACGCTCATGCCGCACGACCTGATCAACGCCAAGCCGGTGACGGCGGTGATCAAGGAGTTCTTCGGGTCGAGCCAGCTGTCGCAGTTCATGGACCAGACGAACCCGCTGTCGGAGGTGACGCACAAGCGCCGCCTCTCGGCGCTCGGGCCCGGCGGTCTGACCCGCGAGCGCGCCGGCTTCGAGGTGCGCGACGTGCACCCGACGCACTACGGCCGCATCTGCCCCATCGAGACGCCTGAGGGCCCGAACATCGGCCTCATCTCGTCGCTCTCGTCGTACGCCCGCGTGAACGAGTTCGGCTTCATCGAGACCCCGTACCGCAAGGTCGATCAGGGCGGCCTCACGCCCGACGTCGCCTTCTACTCGGCGCTCGAAGAAGAGAAGCACACCATCGCGCAGGCGAGCGCGGCCCACGACAAGAAGGGCAAGCTCGTCGGCGACGGCGTTCAGTCGCGCCGCGGCGGCGAGTTCGTCTCGGCCAAGCCGGAGGACGTCGACCTGATGGACGTCTCGCCGAACCAGCTGGTGTCGGTCGCCGCCTCGCTCGTTCCCTTCCTCGAGAACGACGACGCGAACCGCGCCCTCATGGGTTCGAACATGCAGCGCCAGGCGGTGCCGCTCATCCGCACGGCGTCTCCGCTCGTCGGCACCGGCATCGAGGCCGTGGTGGCCCGTGACTCGGGCGTCTGCGTGGTGGCGCGCCGTGACGGCGTCATCGAGTCGGTCGACGGCGCCCGCATCGTGGTGCGCGCCGAAGTGCCGGCCGCCTTCAGCGACGTCGCCAGCGAAGTCGACATCTACAACCTGGTGAAGTTCCAGCGCTCGAACCAGAGCACCTGCCTCAACCAGAAGCCCATCGTGAAGAAGGGCGACAAGGTGAAGAAGGGCGACGTGATCGCCGACGGCCCGTCGTGCGAGACCGGCGAGCTCGCGCTCGGCCAGAACGTGGTCATCGCGTTCATGCCGTGGCAGGGCTACAACTACGAAGACTCGATCTTGATGAGCGAGAACATCGTCAAGAACGACGTCTTCACCTCGATTCACATCGAGGAGTTCGAGTGCATCGCCCGCGACACCAAGCTGGGCAAGGAAGAGATCACCCGCGACATTCCCAACGTCGGCGAGGAGGCCCTCAAGGACCTCGACGAGTCGGGCATCATTCGCATCGGCGCCGAGGTGAAGCAGGGCGACATTCTCGTCGGCAAGATCACGCCGAAGGGTGAGACGCAGCTCTCACCCGAAGAGAAGCTGCTGCGCGCGATCTTCGGCGAGAAGGCCGGCGACGTGCGCGACACCTCGCTGCGCGTTCCTCCCGGCGTGACCGGCACCATCATCGGCGCCAAGGTCTTCAGCCGAAAGGGCGTCGAGAAGGACGAGCGCGCCAAGGCCATCGAGTCGATGGACGAGGCCCGCCTGCTCAAGGACCAGAACGACGAGATCAAGATCCTCCAGGACTCGGCCTTCGGTCGCATTCGCAAGCTGATCGTCAACAAAGAGGCCAGCTCGAAGCTCGAAGACGAGAAGGGCACCGTCTACTTCAAGAAGGGCGAGAAGCTCTCTGAGGAGCTGCTCTCGAAGATCCCCTACAAGTACTGGGGCGAGATCTCGGTCGGCGAGCAGGTGGACGTGAAGGTGCGTGAGCTCCTCAAGAACCTCGAGGAGAACAAAGAGGCCGTGAAGCTGGCCTTCGGCGAGAAGATCGCCCGCATCAAGAAGGGCGACGAGCTGCCGCCCGGCGTGATCAAGATGGTGAAGGTGTACGTCGCCATCAAGCGCAAGCTGCAGGTCGGCGACAAGATGGCAGGCCGCCACGGCAACAAGGGCGTGGTCTCGCGCATCCTCCCCATCGAAGACATGCCGTACCTGGAAGACGGGCGGCCGGTCGACATCGTGCTCAACCCGCTCGGCGTTCCCAGCCGCATGAACATCGGCCAGATCCTCGAGGTTCACCTCGGGTGGGCGGCGCGAGGCATGGGCGAGAAGCTCCAGCAGTACGTCGAGAAGAACTTCTCGGGCGACGCGCTCCGCAAGCAGCTCAAGGGCGTGTACGACGACGAGAAGTTCCAGGAGTTCCTCGACAAGCTCTCGGACAAGGAAGTGGTCGAGCTCTGCCGTCGCCTCAAGCCCGGCATCCACGTCGCGTCGCCGGTGTTCGAAGGCGCGAACGAGGCCGAGATCCTCAACCTGCTCGAGAAGGCCGATCTGCCCCGCACGGGCCAGATGGTGCTCTTCGACGGGCGCACGGGTGAGGCGTTCGACCAGAACGTCACGGTCGGCATCATGTACGTGCTGAAGCTCCACCACCTCGTGGACGAGAAGATCCACGCGCGGTCGATCGGGCCCTACTCGCTGGTCACCCAGCAGCCGCTGGGCGGCAAGGCGCAGTTCGGCGGTCAGCGCCTCGGCGAAATGGAAGTGTGGGCCATGGAGGCGTACGGCGCTGCCTACAGCCTCCAGGAGTTCCTCACCGTGAAGTCCGACGACGTGGTCGGCCGCACGCGCATGTACGAGTCCATCGTCAAGGGCGACTACACCCTCGAGTCGGGCCTGCCCGAGTCGTTCAACGTGCTGCTGAAGGAGCTCCAGGCGCTCGGGCTCGATGTCGAGCTGCTCGAGCAGGCGCCTCCGGAGCGCCGCCGCGCGTCGATCATGGTGGTGTCCGACGAGAGCATCAAGACGGGGACCGACGCCTGACCGAACGGGTCAGACGTCGCTGCTGAGTCAACGCTAAGAACTGAACTTTCAACCCCAGGGTGAACCGTGAAGGACATCTTCAACTTCTTCGAGAAGCCGAAAGACCCGCTGTCGTTCCAGGCGATTCGCATCGCGCTCGCGTCGCCGGACAAGATTCGCCAGTGGTCGCATGGCGAAGTGAAGAAGCCGGAAACCATCAACTACCGCACGTTCAAGCCTGAGCGTGACGGGCTCTTCTGCGCCCGCATCTTCGGGCCCGTGAAGGACTACGAGTGCAACTGCGGCAAGTACAAGCGCATGAAGCACCGCGGCGTGGTGTGCGAGAAGTGCGGCGTCGAGGTGATTCAGTCGAAGGTGCGTCGCGAGCGCCTCGGCCACATCACCCTGGCCACGCCGGTCGCGCACATCTGGTTCCTCAAGTCGCTGCCCTCGCGAATCGGCGCGCTGCTCGACATGACCCTGAAGGACCTCGAGAAGGTGCTGTACTGCGAGGCCTACATCGTCCTCGACGCGAAGAGCATTCCTCCGACCGAGCTCGAGAAGGGGGAGCTGATCACCGAGGAGCGCTACCAGAAGCTCGCCGCCAAGTTCGGCGACGAGGGCTTCACGGCCGCCATGGGCGGCGAGGCCGTGCGCGAGATCCTCAAGACCATCAACGTCGACGGCCTCTCGGAGCAGCTCCGTGAGGACATGAAGGTGACGACGTCGGAGGCGAAGCGGAAGAAGATCGCCAAGCGCCTGAAGGTGCTCGAGTCGTTCCGCGTCTCGGGCCCGGCCGGCCAGCGCAACCAGCCCGAGTGGATGATGCTCGACGTCATCCCCGTGCTGCCGCCCGACCTCCGCCCGCTCGTGCCGCTCGACGGCGGCCGGTTCGCGACCTCGGACCTCAACGATCTCTACCGCCGCGTCATCAACCGCAACAACCGCCTCAAGAAGCTCCAGGAGCTCAACGCTCCGGACATCATCATTCGCAACGAGAAGCGAATGCTGCAGGAGGCGGTCGACGCGCTGTTCGACAACGGCCGTCGCGGCAAGACCATCACGGGCCCCAACAAGCGCCCGCTGAAGTCGCTCTCTGACATGCTCAAGGGCAAGCAGGGCCGGTTCCGCCAGAACCTGCTCGGCAAGCGCGTGGACTACTCGGGCCGCTCGGTGATCGTCGTCGGCCCCGAGCTCAAGCTGCACCAGTGCGGGCTGCCGAAGATCATGGCGCTCGAGCTCTTCAAGCCGTTCATTTACAACAAGCTCGAAGAGAAGGGCTACGTCACCACCATCAAGTCGGCCAAGAAGATGGTCGAGAAGGAGCGCCCCGAGGTCTGGGACATCCTCGATGACGTGATCCGCGAGCACCCGGTGCTCCTCAACCGCGCCCCGACGCTCCACCGCCTCGGCATTCAGGCCTTCGAGCCCGTGCTGATCGAGGGCAAGGCGATTCAGCTCCACCCGTTGGTCTGCACCGCCTTCAACGCCGACTTCGACGGCGACCAGATGGCCGTGCACGTGCCGCTGTCCATCGAGGCTCAGATGGAAGCGCGCGTGTTGATGATGTCCACCAACAACATCCTCAGCCCCGCCAGCGGCAAGCCCATCATCGTGCCCACCCAGGACATGGTGCTCGGCATCTATTACATGACGCGCCCGCGCGAGTTCGCGCACGGCGAGGGCATGGTCTTCTCGTCGGCCACCGAGACGCGCGCCGCCTACGACCAGGGCGCCGTCGCGCTCCAGGCGAAGGTGAAGTGCCGCATCAACGGCAAGCGCTACGACACCACCGTCGGCCGCGTGCTGCTGTACGACATCGTGCCCAAGCGCATCGGGTTCGACGACGTCAACAAGGTGCTCGACAAGAAGCAGCTCGGGAACCTGATCGACACCTGCTACCGCCTCACCGGTGAGAAGGAGACCGTCCTCCTGGCCGATCGCATTCGCTCGTTCGGCTACACCAACGCCACGCGCGCCGGCATCTCGATCGCGCTCAAGGACATGGTGATTCCGCCCGCGAAGCACACCCTGATCGACGCCGCCTCGAAGGAAGTGGCCGAGGTCGAGAACCAGTACCTCGAGGGCCTGATCACGGTCGGCGAGCGCTACAACAAGGTCATCGACATCTGGGCGCAGACCACCGAGAAGATCACCGTCGAGATGATGAAGATGATCTCGGAGGAAGAGATCAGCGGCACCAACAAGGAAGGCAAGAAGGAGCACCGGAAGCAGAAGAGCTTCAACCCGGTGTTCATCATGGCCGACTCGGGCGCCCGCGGCTCGACCCAGCAGATTCGGCAGCTCGCCGGTATGCGCGGCCTCATGGCCAAGCCGTCAGGCGAGATCATCGAGCAGCCCATCACGGCGAACTTCCGTGAAGGCCTCTCGGTGCTCCAGTACTTCATCTCGACCCACGGCGCTCGCAAGGGCCTGGCCGACACGGCGCTGAAGACGGCGAACTCAGGCTACCTGACCCGCCGCCTCGTCGACGTGGCGCAGGACGCCATCGTCACCGAGTACGACTGCGGCACGCTCGACGGCATCGTGATGAGCGCGCTGGTCGAAGGCGGCGAAGAGATCGAGCCGCTGGCCGAGCGCATCCTCGGTCGCGTCGCGCTCGACGACATCCACGATCCCGTCAACGGCGAGGTGCTCGTCCGCGCCAACGAAGAGATCGACGAGGCCCGGGTGCAGCGCGTCGTCAACGCGGGCCTCGACCGCGTGAAGATTCGCACGGCGTTGACCTGCCAGACCAAGCGCGGCATCTGCGTCGAGTGCTACGGCCGTGACCTGGCGCGCGGCCGCAAGGTGTCGGTCGGTGAGGCGGTCGGCGTCATCGCCGCCCAGTCCATCGGCGAGCCCGGCACGCAGTTGACGATGCGCACCTTCCACGTCGGCGGCGCGGCCATGAACCGGGCGCAGCAGTCGGAGTTGACCGCGCGCTTCGCCGGCACGGTGAAGTTCTCGGGGCTCTCGCCGGTCAAGCGCGACGGCGGCGAGTGGGCGGTCATCAACCGCAACGGCGAGCTGATCATCGTCGACGACTCGGGCCGCGAGCGCGAGCGCCACAAGATCGTCTACGGCGCCCGCCTCTTCGTGAAGGAAGGCCAGAAGGTCGAGGCCAACGCGAAGCTGGCTGAATGGGAGCCGTTCGCCATGCCGCTCCTGTCGGAGGTCGGCGGTGTCGTGAAGTTCGAAGACATCATCGAAGGCGTGACGATGAACGAGACGACGGACGAGGTCACGGGCCTCAGCCGCCGCACCATCATCGAGTCGAAGGACCCCGAGGCCCGCCCGCGCATCACCATTCGTGACGCCAAGGGCGACGTGAAGACGCTGTCGAGCGGTCAGCCCGCCAGCTACTTCCTGCCCCAGGGCGCTGCGCTCGCCATCGACGACGGCGCCGACATCACCCCTGGCGAGGTCGTCGCTCGTGTTCCGCGCGAGACGACCAAGACCAAGGACATCACGGGCGGTCTGCCCCGCGTCGCGGAGCTGTTCGAGGCCCGCAAGCCGAAGGATCACGCCGTCATCGCCGAGGTCGACGGCGTGGTGTCGTTCGGCAAGGACACCAAGGGCAAGCGCAAGCTCCTCATCACCCCTGAGGTGAACGGCGAGCTCCGCAACGACCTGGCGACCGAGTACCTGATCGCCAAGTCCAAGCACATCACCGTGCACTCGGGCGACCGCGTGCGCGCTGGCGAGCCCCTGATGGACGGCGCGGCGAACCCGCACGACATCCTCAAGGTGCTCGGCGAGAAGGAGCTGGCGCGCTTCCTCGTGGACGAGATCCAGGAGGTCTACCGACTCCAGGGCGTGAAGATCAACGACAAGCACATCGAGGTCATCGTGCGGCAGATGCTGCGGCGCGTGCGCGTGACCAACGTGGGCGACACCGACTTCCTCCTCGACGAGCAGGTGGAGAAGTGGGTGTTCGAGGAAGAGAACGAGAAGGCGCTCAACGGCGGCAAGGAGCCGGCGCAGGGCCAGCCCCTGCTGCTGGGCATCACCAAGGCCTCGCTCTCGACCGAGTCGTTCATCTCGGCCTCGTCCTTCCAGGAGACCACCAAGGTGCTCACCGAGGCGGCGATCTCAGGCAAGGTGGACTACCTGCGCGGCCTGAAAGAGAACGTCATCATGGGTCGGCTGATCCCCGCGGGAACGGGTCTGTCGAACTACAAGCACCTCGACATCCAGGTCGACAGCCCGGCCGACGAGATCCAGAACATGGAGGACTCACTGGCGGCGACCCACAGCGACCCGGCCGTGCTGGCCTCGTCGTCACCGTCGCTCCGCACCGAGACCGGCGCCGCTTAAGCGCTCCGGTCGGATGAGCTGAACCAGGGGCGGGCCCGGCATCGGGCTCGCCCTTTTGCTTGGGCCCGACCGCCCCCAGCGGCAGCGTGGCGGCCCGCGAGCGTCAGGGCGGGGGCGCCCCTGTCGAGGGCGCAGGGCTACCGGCGAGCGACCAGGCCTTCGGGGGGAAGCTCCTCGCCTCGGCGGCGCGGGCTGGCTATGAGCGCCCTCGTGGAGCGCTTCTTCAAGTACCACGGCCTCGGCAACGACTTCGTCGTGCTCGATCGTCGTCAGACGGGGTTCGACGTCGACGCCGAGACGAGCCGTCGGCTGTGCGATCGGCACTTCGGGGTCGGCGCCGACGGCGTGCTGGTGGTGCTGCCCGAAGAGGGCGCGGCCGGCCGCATGGTGGTGCACAACGCCGACGGGTCGGTCGCCGAGATGTGCGGCAACGGCCTGCGCTGCGTGGTGAAGCACGTCGCCGAGAACGCGCCCAGCCGGCCCACGCGGCTCGACATCGCGACGGGCGCCGGGCTGCTCTCGTCTGACATCGAGTGGGCGCACGGCCAGGTCGATCGCGTCACCGTCGCCATGGGGCCGGCGCAGCTGAAGGCGCCCATCCTTCCCCATGGAGGCCCGTTCGTGCGTCAGCCCATCGAGGGCCTGGTGGGCACGGCGGTCAGCATGGGCAACCCGCACCTGGTGCTGCTCGACACGCCGCCTGCCGAAGCCGCGCGCCTGGGGGCCGGGCTCGAGGTGCACCCGCTCTTCCCCAGCCGCACCAACGTCGAGTTCGTCGAGCCGCGCGCCGAAGGCGGCCTCCGCGTCACCGTCTGGGAGCGCGGGGTCGGCATCACGCTGGCCTGCGGTACGGGCGCCTGCGCCGCCGTCGTCGCCTCGGCGCTCGACGGCCGGAGCCCCTTCGACGTCTGGGTGCCGGTGCAGCTGCCGGGCGGGGTGCTGGACATCAAGGTCGCCGCCGATCTCTTGCAGGTGTGGCTCCGCGGCCCGGTGCGCTTCGTCTACTCGGGGACGGTGCCGTGAGCGCCATCGAGGCCCGCGCGTTGGCCGTCGTCGGGGTCAACGACATCGAGCTGGTGCAGGAGCGCATCCTCCAGGAGCTCTGCGAGCACTGCGGCGCCCAATCGGGGGCCCTGTGGGTCGCGGGAGAGCGGACTGGGCTGCGGCTGCGCGCCTGGCGAGGGCTGGTCGATCGAACGGCGCTGCCGGAGCTGGTTGACCCCACGCTCGTGCAGGCCAACCCGTGGCTGGCGGGCGCGGCCTTTCTGGTGCCGCTGGTGACGCCGGCCGGCGAGGTGCAGGGGCTGGTGCAGCTGGGCGACTCGCTCAACGCCACCTTCTCCGACTCGCTGGTGCCCGACGCGCAGCGCTTCGGCGCCTTCGCGGCCTCGGCGCTCAAGACGGCGGCGCGGTTCGCGTTGCTGCAGCGGCAGGGGCTGCGCGATCGCGAGACGGGCGCCTACACCCTCAGCTACTTCACCGACTACGCGACGAAAGAGATCTACAAGGCCCGCCGCTACGGCCGCGCGTTCTCGCTGCTGACGTTCTCGATCGACAACCTCACCTCGATTCGCACCCGCCTGGGGGCGGCGACGGCGCGGCAGGCGCAGCAGATCGTGCTCCGGGTGATCTCTCAGGTGACGCGCGACGCCGACGTGGTGGCGAGGGCAGGGGAGCACGAGTTTCACGTGCTGCTGCCCGAGACCGACTTCTTCGGCGGGCTGATGTTCCTGCGGCGCGCGCTGAGCTCGTTGACCGAGGAGCCCGACGGGCGCGCGCTCGAGGCCCGCATTCCCTTCGGCCTGACGGGCGGCTGCGCCACCTTTCCCCGCGACGGTGACGACTTCGACGAGCTGCTGGTTCGTTGCCGGCGCCGCATGGAGGAGCGCCGGGGCTCGCTGCACCACCAGCTGCGGCTCGATCCGCTCCCGTTCTGGGAGGAGGTCGAGCTGCTGCTGGGCAACTCGCGCTCGCCGCGGCTGCCCGAGACGCGCGGAGAGCCGGCCCGCCGCGGCAAGGTGGCCGACGTGCTCTTCGACGAGCTGCAGCTCGAGGTGGCGCGGGAGCTGCTCCGCGAGCCGGGCGCCCGTGGGCTGGTCTACGTCGGGGGCCCCTTGATGCGCGCTGACCTGCCGATCGCGCGAGGGCTCGACGTGTCGGCGGCCGAGTTCGCGCCGCGCGTCTACCTCCTGGGCAAGCGCGCCGATCTCGCCTCGCACCCGATCATCACGCCGGTCTTCCTCGAGGGCGACGAACACCTGGCGCGCCACGAGTTCCTCCTGTGGTTGGGAGACGGCCTGGCCTACGCGCTCCTGCAGCGGCGCGGGCGCGGCGCCACCTGGGGCTTCCACACCAGCGATCCGACCCTGGTCGAGGGGCTCGTCTCGAAGCTCCAGGCCGCCTACGACCTCCAGCCCTACTGACGTCACCCATGGCCCAGGCGCGAAAGATCCTCATCGCAGACCCCGACGTGAACGCGGTGCGGCCGCTCACGCGCGCCCTGCGCCAGCGCGGGTACCACGTGCAGTACGCCCCAGATGGCTCCCGGGCGCTCGAGGTGGCGGTGCTCCGGCACCCTGACGTCATCCTCTTCGACGAGAACTGCCGGCTGATCGAGGCGCGCTCCTTCGTGCAGATCCTCCTCACGAACCCGCGCACCGACGACATTCCGGTGGTGGTGACGACGAGCTCGCGCGAGCTCGACAGGTTCCGCGGGTTCCGCGACGGGGCGCTCCAGAAGCCCTTCAACCTCGACGAGGTGCTCTCGCGCATCGACCACCTCTGCCGGCGCGTGGAGGCGGCGCGGGAGCTCAAGGGTGACGCGCGCGAGATCGAAGGTGGGCTCTCGCAGCTCCCCCTGCCCGATCTGCTCCAGATCCTCGCGATGAACCGGCGCACCGGGCGGCTCACCGTCGCCAACGGGGCCGAGAAGGGCGAGATCCACCTCTCGGCGGGCCAGCCGGTGAACGCGCGGGTGGGCGACATCGAGGGCGAGAAGGCCCTCTTTCGGCTGGTGGCGTGGCGAGAGGGCACCTTCGCCTTCGTGCCGGGCCCGGCGCCGCTCCGTGCGCCGGTGACGCGCGCGATGGAGGACGTGCTGCTCGAGGGCATGCGCCAGAGCGACGAGCGGGAGCGCCTGCTGGCGGGGCTGCCGCCGCTCGGCCAGCTGCTCCAGCGCACGCCTGACGCGGCGGCGGTGGTGGAGCCCCACCCGGTGACGGCCGAGGTCCTCGAGCTGCTGCGCGTCCCCCGGCGCATCTCTGAGGTGCTCGATCTGACGGACTCGCCGGATCTCGAGGTGCTGGCCGCGATCGGCGCGCTGCTGGCGCGGGGCATCATCGAGCGGGTGGCGGGCGCGGAGCTGACCGATGGGCCGCTGCTGGGGGCGGCCGAGGTGCACGCGCTCCGCGGCCGGCTGATGCGGGGGCGCTCGTCGCGCAGCACGTTGATCACCAAGGTGGTGGTGTGCGGCTCCGGGGCGAGGGCTGGGCGGTGGCTGCTCAAGTCGATGCCTGGGGTGACCCCGGTCTCGGCAGAGCCCCAGGCGCTCCGCAGCAGCTTCGGCACGCTCGGCCGCCTCGACGTCAGCGACGTGCTGCGCGTCGATCTCGTGGTGGTGCCGATGGCCGAGGCGGCGCGGCCGCTGTGGCGCCCGTTCATGACGGGGGCCATCGGCGCAGTGCTGCTCGAAGAGTCGGAGGCTGCGATCAAGGTGGCCCGCTACTGCGCCTTCGATCTGCGCATGCCGCTGGTGATCGCGGCGAAGGCGGCCTCCCACGGCATGGTGACGAGCGAGGTGGTGCCGGCTCCGCTCCGGGGCGCGCCGCTGGGCGTCGCGGTGGTCTCCTCTGACATCTCGAGCGTGCTGCGCACCCTGTTGTTGGCGGCGCTCCAGGGCCCGATGCCCGAGGTTCCCGAGACGGTCGTCTCGCGGTTCCTGGGGCTCGCCTGACCCCGGCTGTCGGCAGGGCCCCACCTCGAGGCGCGCTCAGCCGCGTCAGAACGCTGACTTGCGGGTGGTCAGCGGTGTGCACTGCCCGACGCCATGAAGCCGCTCCTGGACATGACCGCGAAGAACGACGACGCCCTCGACGGCGAGCTGCTCGAGACTGTCGAGCGGGCGCGCAAGCGGACCAGGCGGGAGCGGCACCTCAAGGGCCCCGCGTGGGCGCTGTCGCCGCGTGAGCCCGAGGTCGCCTGACGGGTCGTTCAGCCCTGGCGCGCCGCTCGGCTCGTAGCGCTCGCTGAGTCGACGTCGAGCGCGCGTCTCACCTCGGGGAGCTTCAGCATCAGCTCGAACTCGGCCTCGTCGATCATCGTGGTGCGCTGGCTCCGCAGCCGTCGCAGGCCGAGCTCGATGCGCACCTTGCCCCGGTGATCGGTCGAGCGAACGATCGTCGGCTGCCCGCCCTCGCGCTGGCAGGCCTCGAGGTCTTTCGCGAGCGCCTTGAGGCGCTTGCTGATGCGCAGCGCGAGCCGCCCCTCGGCGTTGTCGAAGGTGTGAAAGTGCCGGTTCCGCGAGAGCCCCGCGTCGGGGTCGAAGAGGCGCTCCACCAGGCGGCGAACGAACGGGTCCATGGATCGCGCTGAGAATACCACCGGCGGCCTGCTCGCTTGGACGAACAACTCTCGCGCGCTACGGTGGCCGCCCGCATGAGCGCCCGGTCCGTCCTCTTCTGTCTGCTGTCGTGCGCGAGCCTGGGCTGCCCCGAGGAGGCGAAAGTCGAAGAGGAGCGGCGCGTTCGAGGCACGGCGCAGGTGCTGGCCGATGGCCGGGCCGAGCTGGCGAAGAACCGGCCCGATCGCGCGATCGCGTACTTCAAAGAGGCGGTCAGCATGTCGCCCAACGACGTCGACCCCTACATCCAGTTGGCCGAGGCCTACCGCCTGTCGGGCAACGAGCCGGGCGCGATTCTCACCCTGAAGCAGGCCGAAGACATCAGCGGCGGCAGCGACCCCAGCCTCAAGCGCGCGCGCGCCGACATGCACCTGAAGCTGCACCAGGAGCGCGCCGCCATCGCCGAGTTCCTCGCGCTGAGGGACCTGGGCATCTTGACCGACGGCGAGCTGCGCATGGTGGCGCTGCTGCTCGCGCACGACGGGCGCGTCAGCGACGCCTACGCGACCATCGACCCGATCCTCAAGCGAACGCCCGACGATCCGGCGACGAAGACGGTCGAGGCCGAGATCCTCCTGGTCGACGGCAAGGAGCTCGAGGCCGCGAAGCTGATGGACAGCCTGCTCACCGCGACGCCCGATCTGACCCCGGCGCGCATCCTCAGGGCGCGGTACTTCATCTCGAACCTGCAGCTCGACGCGGCGGAGGACGATCTGCTGGCGGTGAAGGAGGCGGACCGGCAGGCCCCCGAGGTGGTGACGCTCCGCTCGCGGGTGCTCAACCAGCTCGGCCGGCACGACGAGGCGGCGAAGCTGGTGGAGCCGCTGCTCGAGGGCGACCCGCGCAACCCGGTGCTGCTGTCGTTGTTGGCCGAGACGCGCCTGCTCCAGGAGCGCGGCATCGACGCCCAGGTCTTGATCGATCGCGCGCTGGGCGAGAACGCCCGGTTCGCGCCGGCGCTCTACGTGCGAGGGCGCTCCATCGAGCTGGGCGGCAACATCGACGCGGCCGTCACCGACTACGAGACCGCCATTCGTTCAGACCCGTCGTACGTGCGCCCGCTCAGCCGGCTGTGGGCGCTGTACCTCAAGCGCAAGGAGACGGGCGAGGCCATCGTCACCCTCGAGCGGCTGCTTTTCATGGGCGAAGCCACCCAGCAGGAGAAGCTCGAGCTGCTCCGGCTCTACGTCGACACCGGCGCCAACCTCCAGCGCGGCAAGACGCTCGTCACCGAGGCGCTGCGGCGCGACCCGAAGAACAAGGAGTACCTCAAGCTCAAGGCGCGCATCGACAAGGCGCTGGGCCCCAAGAAGGCCGGCATCATCATCATGAAGCACCGCTGAGGGCGTTCAGGTGAGGCCGGGCGGCAGGCCACCCTGCGACAGCAGCGGGTCGCCGAAGCTGGTGACGTCGTTGAAGCCCATGAAGTGGAAGCAGTTCACCAGCAGGTCCGAGAAGCTCTTGCGCTGCTGGGTGGCGAGGTTCACGTAGCGGCCGGTGCGGAAGTGCTTCTTCGCGCCGCCGCCGAACATCACCAGGTTGTTGCTGTTGCCGTGGGTGTCGCCCTGAGACAGCTCGCTCCAGTGCATCACCAGGGTGTTGTCGTACACGGTCGAGCCGTCACCCTCGGAGATGGCCTTGAGCTCGGCGTAGATGCCATCGACGGTGCGCTGGTGGAGCAGGCGCATGATCTGCCGAATGCGCGTGAAGGCCGCCGCGCTCGAGTCGTGCGAGGTGGTGTGGTGGCCGTCGGTGTGGCTGAGCTCGCGGTACACGCGGTCAGAGGTGTTCCCCGACCAGTTGAAGTTGATGGAGCGCGTCAGATCGCACGCGAACGCCATCGCCGAGATCTTCGCGAAGGTGCGGCCCACGTCCCACCACCGGTCCTGGGAGTAGGCGTCGAAGGTGGTGCCCGTCGAGAAGGTGGAGCACTGGGGCACGGCGGCGGCCATGCCGGACAGCGAGCGCTCGATCTCACGCACCGACTCGGCGTGCTGATCGAGCCGGCGTCGATCGTCGGCCGACACCTTGGGCCCCAGCTCGGCCAGCTCGGCCTTCACCACGTCGAGGGCCGACTGGCGCATGCGCAGCCGGCGCAGGGCCGCGTCGCGCGCCGCCGGGTCGACGCCGGCGAAGATGCGGGTGTAGGCCGCGAACGGATCGGTCTCGGGGGGGATCGGGTTCTGGGTGCCCACCGGCCCGCGGTGGGAGTGCTGGTTCCAGATGTTGTTGCTGCGATCGCCCACGCGGAAGTTGAAGTGGGTGAACTGCACGTTGGGGTTCATCGCCTGCACGCGCTCGCCGATCACGCGATCGATGCTCGGCCCCTGCACGTAGCCGATGGTCTGCCCGGGGGCGCCGCCGATGGGGAACGAGCCCGAGCCCGACCGCCACGGCGCCAGGGCCGAGCCGCCCTGCTGGTGGCCGTCGGCGCGCTGCCCCGAGGGCAGGCGGCCGTGGTACTTGTCGATGCCCTCGACGAAGAGCATGTCGGCCCGCATCGCCTGGTACGGAGCGAGGAACTCGTCGAGCACGAACCCCGTCTCGCTCTTCGTCGAGAAGCGCCGCGCCTCTTGATCGCCGTTCGCGGTGAACACCCACATCACGCGGCGGGGCGGGGCGGCGGTCTGCCCGCGCGCCGACGAGGGCACCAGCGACTGCAGGAAGGGCAGGGCGACGCTGACGCCGCCAGCCCGCAGGAAGCGTCGGCGAGAGAAGTCACTCATGGCGTGGCTCCGGGCTTGAACAGGAAGTCATCGGTCTGGGTCATCGCCACGAACAGCTCCCGTACGCTCCACTGGGCCGCCTTGAACTTCTCGAGCGCGCGCTGGCGGCTGCAGAGATCGCTGGGCTCCTCCTGCCGGCCGTTGCTGAAGCGGAACAGCTGCGTCACCACGCACTCACGCACCTCTTCGCTGGTGGACAGCTTGCGCATCAGCTCCATGCCGCTGGCGACCCGGCCGTCGGCGTCGCGGGTGGCGGCGATCTCGCCAGCGGTCGCGATGGCCCGCCCACCTTCGTCGCGGGTGCGCTCGCGGCCGACGGCGTCGAGCCCTTCGAACGGCTCCCCCAGCGGGTCGAGGAGCGCGTGGCAGCCGGAGCAGTTGGGGTTGGTGCGGTGCTGGGCGAGGCGATCGGCCTGGCTGAACTCGCCGTTGATCGGCTGCAGGTTGAGGGGCACGTTGTCGGGCGGCGCGGGCACCGTCTGGCACAGCAGCTGGGTGCGCACGCGCAGGCCGCGGTTGACGATGCTGGTGCGGGTCTGCTTGTCGTGGCTGACCAGGGCCGCGGAGTTCATGAAGAGCCCGCCGCGAAGGCCGGAGGTGAACGAGGTGCGCTGCCAGGTCGCGCCGGTGATGCCCGTCATGCCGTAGTGCCGCGCCAGGTCGCCGTTGACGAAGGTGACGGGCGAGGTGAGGAGCGTCTCGAGCTTGCCGTCGCCGTTGAGCACCGAGTCCTTCACGAACTGCCGCGACTCTTCGCGCAGCAGGCTGGTCAGGCTCGCCGGCAGGCCCGGGAAGAGGACCTGGTCGCGGCGAACGTCGAGCTCGTCCACGTCCATCCATTGCTCGAAGAAGTTGAACACCCGCTCGGCCTTCGGATCGGCGAGCAGGCGCCGGGCCTCGCGCTCGACGTCCTGGGCGGTGGCGAGGCTGCCGGTGCGCGCCGCCTCGAGCAGGGCGTCGTCGGGGCCGGCCTGCCAGAAGAGGAAGGACAGCCGCGACGCCAGCTCGTACGGCCCCAGCGCCCGCGTCGTGGCCGAGGGCTCGTCGACCTCGAGCCGGTAGAGGAACTTCGGGGCCTGCAGCACCGCCGCCACCACCCACTCCATGCCGGTGCGGAAGTCGCTCATCGTCGAACCCGCGCGCCAGATGGCCACGTAGCGGTCGACGTCCGAGGGCGCCGCCGGCCGCCGGTACGCGCGGAGGAGCAGCCGCTCAATCGAAGCGCGCGCGCACGCTTCTCCCTGCGCGGTGGGGCACGTCACCAGGCGGGGCAGGTTGGCGGCCGAGGTGACCTGGGTCGCGATGGTCTCGGCGGCCTCCTGGTACTTCTGCATCATCACCGGCTTCACATCGAGGAAGCGGGCGCCGTTGCTGTACCCGAGCGAGACCGAGTCGGTGATGAAGCCGGTCGCCACCTGCCGGGCCAGCGTGGGGTTCCCGAACAGATCCTCGACGGCGCGGGTGTACTCCTCGTGCGAGAGCCGGCGCATGGGGGCGCTGCCAGGCGTCGGGGAGGGCGTGCAGGCCGAGACCGGCTCCGTCGGGGTGACGGGGGTGATCGGGGTGACCGGCGTCTCACCCGTCCTGGGATCGATGCCGACCGGGCCGGGGTCGCGCGCGCCGATGATGGCGCCGTCGCACCCGACCAACAGAACGACGAGCGCGGCGAAGAGGATCCTGAGCATGGCGTGAGTGCAGAGAGCGAGGCGCATGCCAGCTGGCGCGGCTTCGAAGGGCTTGATCTCGCTCATTGGAGTGCCGCTCCCACTGGGAACCCGGGTGAACAGTGTGCACGCCGACTGAGGGGTGGTGCCCCCACGATCGCTCGAGCGATCAGCCCTTCTTTCGCTTCTTCTTCGTGCCCGCTGCGTCGGCGACCTCGTCAGACTTGGGGGACTGACGAGGCGGCTTGCGCTCGGACGACGCGTCGTCCGAAAGCGCCGAGGTCGCGGCGGGCATCGCACCAGAGCGGGCGAGCGAGGCCTTGAGCGCCTCCATGAGGTCGACCACCTTGGCCTGTGGCGCCGGCGCAGGCGTCAGATCGACCGCTTCGCCCTTCACCTTGCGATCGAGCAGATCCTTGAGGCGCTCGCGGTACTCGTCCTTGTACTGCGTGATGTCGAAGGTCTCTTTGGCCAGGCTGCCGATGAACTGACGGGCGAGCCCGAGCTCGGCGTCGGTGATGGTCGCGCCCTCGGGGATGGGGATCTCGGACAGCGGCTTCACCTCGTCGGCGTACCGAAGGTACTGCATCACCAGCGCGTTCTTCATGGGGCGAATCAGCAGCAGGTGCATCTTGCCCCGCGCGACGTACTTCGCGATCGCCGCGTGCTTCATGTCCTCGAGGCCGCGCACCAGCAACGCGTAGGCGCGCTCGGCGCCTTTCTCGGGCGCCAGGTAGTTGCCCGACTCGAAGTACAGCGGGTCGACCATCTCGAGCGGCACGAACTCGGTGATGTCCATGGAGCGCGAGGTGGTCAGCTCGAGCTTGTCGAGCTCCTCCTCGTCGATGACCAGGTATTGATCCTTCGCGTACTCGTAGCCCTTGACGATCTTCTCACGGGGCACGGCCTCGCCCGTCTCGGGGTCGATCATCTGCTGCTTGAGGCGGATCTTCTTCTCGGCGTGCAGCTGGTTGAACGAGATCTTCGCCGACGAGTCGTTCGCCGAGTACAGCTTCACCGGGATGTTGACGAGGCCGAAGCTGATCGTCCCCGAACCGCTCGCGCGCGCTGCCATAGGACGGACAGCCTAACGCGAAACGCTCCGCTTGATCGAAGTCAGCGGGGGTACCAGAGGCCGATCGTCTCGCCGGTGCGACCGATCTGCACCACCACGCCCTCGAAGCGCGTCTTGATGCCGCGAATCTGACCGCCGCCCTTCTTGGGCAGGCTCCACACGCCCTCGGGCGTGAAGACGACTTGAATGCGCAGGGCCCGGGCCTGCACCTGGCGGTTCATCAACTGCATCGTCCACCCGTCGGGGAGCTTGGCGGGGATTCGGATGTACGGGAGCACCGCGTTGCCGCTGCCGTCGGTCTTCGAGGGCGCCTGGTGGGTGATGGCGCTGTCTCCGGCGGCGAAGAAGGGCGTCATGTTGAGCACGAACTCGCCGCTGATCGGGTTCGCGTCACCCATCGAGAGCACGCTCGTCGAGTCCTCGGTGACGATCATGTAGTGCTTGCGCCCATCGGCCCCGCGCCTGAACGCCTTGCGCTTCTCTTCGCACTGGGCCGTCAGCAGCGGGCCGCAGGAGCCCGCGTAGTTGTCGATGAACTCCGAGAGGCTCCCCAACTTCTCTGAGGCGTCTCGCAGCTTGGCGAACTTGTCGTCGACGTCGGCCAGCGCCGTCGCAGGAATGATCAACAGCAGGGGAATGAGCCAACGCACGGTATTTCCTCCCATCGAATGTCGCACCAGGTCGCTAATTTGCCTACATCATCGCACTCTGTAGGCTCCTCGACGACACACCACACAACAGGGGTGCACGTGAGTGAGCGGCGGCAGAGTCTCAGGTTCGACAAGGTCTTCACGGTCTATCTCACCACGCAGCAGGGCATGACGCGGGGGATCGCCAGAAACATCAGCTCGTCGGGTCTTTTCGTCGAAACGCGCGACGCGTTGCCGCTGGGAGGGCAGATCAAGGTGACGTTCACCGGCGACGACGGCACCGAGATGACCGCGCTGTGTGAGGTTCGGTACCAGGTGGCGCTCAATTACTCGAGCCCTCAAGCAGGGGAAGAGCAGCAGGTGGTGGCGACGTCGGGCACCCGCGGCGCGGGCCTGCGCATCATCGCCTACGAGACGCGCGAGAACCACCCGATGCTGTTGGTCGATCGCGAGCGCGTGCTGCACTGACGACGCCCAGGCGGCCGGTCGAGGCCCGCCGCCGAAACTCGATCACCGTGCGGAGCCCAGAGGTAAGGTGGCCGCATGGCGCTCGGATCCCAGCTCCGCGACGTCGTCGATGGCTTGAGCGAGCTGACGGCCCAGCACATCCGCCTCGCCCGCGTCGAGCTCGCCGATGACGCGCGCTTCGTGGGGGTGCGGTTGGCGGTCATCGCCGCGCTCGCCCCCTTGATCCTGGTTGGCTACGGGTTTCTGTGCGTGGCGTTGGCGCTGACGTTGCGGCGCGTGATGGCGGCCGATCTCGCGTTCCTCCTGGTGGGCCTCATCAACCTCATCGCCGGGGTGATCGGCGTCGTCCTCGCGGCGCGCCAGCTGAAGACGCGCGAGCCCATGCAGGTGTCGATGACCGAGCTCGAGGCCACCACCGCCATCCTCAGCCCCTCGCGGGAGCGCCCATGAGCGGCGGGCCTGGCCAGCTCACCCGTCGGCCCGAGAGCCGCCTGGCGCTCCGAGGCCAGACGCCGGCCCAGGTGCGGGCTGAGCTCCAGGCGGCGCGCGAGCGGCTCGAGGCCAGCCTCGCAGGCGTGGAGCAGCGGCTCGAGGCCGTGGGGAAGTGGCGCCAGGTCGTGCGCAAACACCCGGCGCTCACCATCGGTGGCATGTTCGTCGCCGGGTACCTCTTGGGCCGGCTGTGGAGCCGGAGATGACTTCGACGGAAAGGACGACGATGGCCGACGAGACGCAGTCGACACCGAACGGGCCCCAGCTCCCTGAGGGCCTCAAGGAGCTGCAAGACCGCTTCGCGCCGCAGCTCGAAGACGCGCTGGAGCACGCCACCGAGGTGAACGAGCAGGTGAAGGCGTTCATCAAGCGGAACCCGGGCACGGTGCTCCTCGGCGCCGCAGCGCTGGGGTTCCTCGTCGGACGTTGGGCGGCGCGCCGATGAGCGAGCCCTCGGCGAAGCAGGTGCTCGAGGGCGCGGGGCCGATGGTGGCCCGAGAGCTCGGCGAGCAGGTCACCGACGCGCTCCGCGACGCGAACTCGGCGCTCAACGGCGTCGCCGACGCGGTGGGGCTGACCGAGCAGGTCGAGAAGTCGCCCTACGGCATGGTGGCGGCCGCGGTGGGCGTTGGCTACCTGCTGGGCGGCGGGCTCTTCACGCCCACGACGTTGCGGATCTTGCGCATCGGCATGAAGCTCGCCGCGATCCCCGCGGTGCGGGACCGGCTGCTCGACGTCGCCGAGGCCGCGGTCGATCAGGTGCTCGCGTCGCAGGAGCAGGAAGAACCGGCTGAAGAAGAAGAACCCCAAGAGTCATCGTCATGATGGCGGGAGCGTCGAACGTGCTCAAGAACCTGAAGCGGCTCGCAGAGGTGGACAAAGATGATCTGCTCGATCTGATCGGGCTCGAGGAGCGGCGCTCGTCGAGCGACAAGCTGGTGCCCGCCCTGGCCCTCTTCGGGGCGGGGGTGCTGGTGGGCGTCGGCCTGGGGCTGATGCTGGCGCCCAAGCCGGGCCGCGAGCTCCGCCAGGACGTGAAGCAGAAGCTGCAGAAGGGCGCTCCCGTCGCGAGCAACGGCGGCGCCGCCGCTTCGGCTGCGAAGCCGGTCTGACGCGCGGGCTTCATGGCGGCGAAGAAGAAGAAGGCGACGCCTGAACCCTCGAAGTCCAACCCGCTCCGCGCCACCCCTCCGGGGGCGCTGAGGCGCGACACCCCCGTCGATACGCCGGTCGCTCGGGCCTTGATCGAGCCTCCTCCCGCGCTCGCCACCGGCAGCGCCGCCGCGGCGCTCGCGTCCCGTCCCGAGACCATCGAGGCCGCCTACGCGGCGTGGGATGAGCTGCGCGCCGAGGCTGCTTCGCTCGAGCGCTCCTTCGCTGATGAGCGCCGGCGCCTCGAGCAGCAGGGGGAGCTGCTCCTGGGGGCCGTTCGCGCGGTCGCGCCCGGCGCAGGCCCCGAGGCGCTCGCCAGGCGCTCGGGGCTCGAGGCGCTCGGCGCCGAAGCGGAGCGGGGGCTCGAGGCCGCGCGGGCTGAGCTCGACCGTCGCGCCGACCTCGCTCGGAGCGCGATCGCCGAGGCCCTCGAGCACGTCATCGAGACGGTGACGGCGCGGGTCGCGCGGCAGGCAGCGCAGGCCAGGCCCCTCGTCGAGCTGATGGTGCGCGTGATGCCCGGCGACCAGCGCATCCTCCACCTGCGGCGCCCCACCCCCGACGCCGCGGTGACGCTGCTGTTCGCCACCAGCGGCCGGGTGCCGACGCGCTACGGCTACCTCTTCGATGACTCGACCGACGAGGCGCTGCTCGCGCCCCCCGTGCTCTACCCAGACGAGGGCGTCAGCGATCGACGCCCGAAGCCCGCGCAGCTGGCGGCCCTCTTGAGCGCCCGCGCCGAGCGGTGGCCGGTCAAGGGCATGGTGCCGATGCTGCTGGGCTCCGGCCTCATGCGGTGGCTCGAGCGCGGCGCGGTGATGGAGGCCGAGGTGGCCGACGGCGACGGCTTTCGGAACCTGCTGACGCGGCACGAAGCAGAGCAGCTCACCGGCGCGCTGCTGGCGCTCAAGCTCGACGGGCGCATCGAGCTCGAGCTGGTGCGCGGGTAGCGTCTCACGTCATGGGGCCCAGGGGCTGCGAGAACGCCGAGACGGCCGGCAGGTGACGCGCTCCCGCTCGGCGCCAACGGCCGGCGGCTCCACCTCTGCCGAACGCGCGCGGGCTGCGCGTCATCGCCACGCACCGGCGCTTCGACCCGCTCGAGCCCGAGGTGCTGGCGAAGGGCCTCCCGGCGCCGCGTCGGAGCAGGGCAGGCTGCTGCGCGACGAGCTATGCGGCGCGGCCTCGTCACGGCCCCTGGCTTGACCTGAACAGGGCTGGTCTCTTGCGTGCACCTGAGCGAACGTCCCGTTACTCCCAGCTCGTCCGCAATGCGCCTGGCCTTCTTCGACCTCGACCGCACCTTGCTCTCCGTGAACTCGGGGACGCTGTGGGTGCGTCGAGAGCTCGCCCTGGGCAACATCAGCAAGCGCCAGGCGATGCGCGCGATGTGGTGGCTGGCGCGCTACCAGCTGGGCTTCGCCTCGGGCGAGGCGATGGTGGCTGAGGCCGTCACGCACATCACGGGGACCTCGGCGAAGGCGCTCCAGGCGCGCACCGACGTCTTCTACGAGACCGAGGTGCGCGGCACCTTCAGGCCGGGCGCGCTCGAGGTGGTGGAGCACCACCGCCGCGCCGGCGACCGGCTGGTGATGCTCACCTCGTCGTCGCACCTGTTGGCCGAGCGGGCCGCGACCGAGCTGCGCTTCGACGCGGTGCGCTCCAACCGCCTCCACGTCGGGCCTGACGGCGTCCACACCGGGCTGATCGACGGCCGGGTCTGCTTCGGCGAGGGCAAGCTGGCGCACGCGCGCGCCGAGGCCGAGGCGATCGGCGCCTCGGTGGAGGAGAGCGCGTTCTACACCGACAGCTTCGCCGACCTGCCCGTGATGGAGGTCGTGCGCACGCCGGTCGCGGTGAACCCAGACCCCCGGCTGCGGCGCCACGCGGCGCGGCGCGGGTGGGCGATCGTCGACTGGGGTGAGCCGATCGCCCGCGTGGCCTAGAGCGCCGAACAGGTTAGGTCACGCCGCGCGAAGCTGTCGCCCCTCGCGCTGCTGACGGGCGATG
>JACSRE010000304.1 GCA_014879945.1 Myxococcus sp. | reverse complement strand
GCGCCTCGTCGAGCCCTGCGCCTCGTCGAGCCCTGCGCCTCGTCGAGCCCTGCGCCTCGTCGAGCCCTGTGCCTCGGGCCGGTGGCGCTACTTGTTGAGCCGCTTCAGCGCCTCGGTCGCCTCGGGCATGTCGAACTTCGCGGCCGTCTCGTACGACTTCCTGGCCTCGTCCTTGTTGCCGAGGTCTTCGTAGAGCTCGCCCAGCGAGAGCCAGGCGTTGCCGAACGACGGGTCGATGCGGGTGGCGTTCTTGAACGACTCCTCGGCCTTGGCCTTGTTGCCCTGCGCGAAGAGGCACACGCCGCGGTACTGGTGCGCGAGCACGTGGCGCTCGTCGGTCAGGAGGATCTCGTTCATGATACTCACGCAGCGGCCGGCGTTGCTCTGCATGTCGCCGCGGAAGAGCAGGAACCCAAGCTCGGCGCGCGCGTCGAGCAGCGTGGGGTTCACCTCGACCGCCTTCTCGAGCGGCTCGAGGGCCTCGTTCGGGCGCTGCATGCGCGACTTCATGATGCCCAGGCGCATCAGCGCGTGCGCGTCGAGCGGGTCGGTGCCGATCATCTCCTTGAGAATGCCCTCGGCGTCCGCGAAGCGACCCTGCGCGGTGAAGAGGTCGACCAACCCCAGCCTGGCGGCGCGGTTGGCGGGGTCCTCCTTCAAGACGTCGCGGTACAGCGGCTCGGCCTGCCTGGCGACCCGCTTCCTGGTGTAGGCGCGGGCGAGGTCGAGGCGCGCGTCGATGCTCGGCTCGAACTCGAGGCGCTTCTGGAACTGCTCCACCGCGCCGTCGTAGTTGCGCTGCGCGAGGAAGGCGTCGCCGAGCGCTTCGCGCGCCGAGGCGTCTTTGGGCATCTTCTCGGTGGCGAGCTTCAGGGTGTTCACCGCCTCGTCCACCTTCCCCAGCTGCAGGTAGGCCAGCGCGAGCCCGCGGTAGGCGTCGGTGGTGCGGCGCATCTCGTTGCGCTTGAGCAGGGCCTTGAAGCCCGAGTCGGCCTTGTCCTGCTCCTCAGCGCGCTCGATGGCCCGCTTGAACGCCTCGACCGCGCGGTCCTTCTTGCCCTGCTTCAGGTACAGCGTGCCCAGCTGCACGTAGGGCGCGGTGCTGCCCGGCTCGAGCTTGAGGGCCGCCTCGAAGGCGCGGGTCGCCTCGGCCGGGCGGTTGAGCTTCATCAGGCTCATGCCCTGGTTGAAGAAGGCCTCGGCGAACGTCGGCTCGGCCTGCCCGGCCTTCTTGAAGTACTCGAGCGCCTTCTTGGTGTCGGCCATCGCGTCCCAGGCGACGCCGAGGTTGTTGAGGGCCTGGGCGTGGCGTGGCGCGATGGCGAGCGTGCGCTCGAACTCCTTCACCGCGCTCGAGGCGTTGCCTTCGCGCATCAAGATGACGCCCAGGTTGTAGTGGGCCTCGGCGTCGTCGAGGGTGTCCTTGTTGACGGCCACCAGAATCTCTTTCGCCTCGCCGAACAGGCCCTTCTCGGCCAGCGCCTTGCCCAGGTTGACGCGCGCGGCGGTGAGCTCGGAGTCGAGCTCGAGCGCCTTGCGGTAGCCCGCGATGGCGAGGTCGAGGCGCGAGCTCTTCTGCTGGGCCTCGGCGAGGTTGAAGCGCAGGTTCGCGTCGGTCGGCGCGAGCTCGACCGCCTTCGAGTAGTGCTCGATGGCCAGCTCGGTCTCTTCCTGGGCGCGGGCCAGGCCGGCGCGCTCGGCGCGCAGCGTCGGCTCGTCGGGCTGCGCGAGGATGGCGCGGTCGAGGAGCTCTTTGGCCTTCTGACTCTCGTTGGCGCCCCGGTAGGCGCGCGCCAGCAGCAGCTTGCCGTCGAGCGACTCGGCGTCGGCCTTCACCAGCGCCTCGAGGGGCTTGATGGCGCGCCGGGCGTCGCCGAGGGCGAGGTAGGCGAGGCCGAGGCGGTAGAGCGCCTCGGTGTCGTCGGGGCTGCGCTCGACGGTGGCCGCCTCGACCGCGACGGTGCGCTTGAGCGCCTCGGCGTCGGGCTTCTGGCCGACCGACAGCGCGAGGGTGAGCGAGAGGAGGATCATGTCGTGGGCCTCACTCGACGAACGGTGACGCGCGGGCGTCGAAGGTCTTCTTGGCCAGCGCCGCGCGGGTCTTCTCCCACTCGGCCTTCACCGCCTCGGCTTCGCTGCTCGTCTCTTTCAGCTTCTCTTTCAGGGCCGCGTAGTCGGCGTCGCAGTCCTTCACCTGCTGCTCGAAGACGGCCGGGTCGTAGTCTTCGCTGCCCTCGAGCTTGGCCTTGCGGGCCGCGGTCAGCCGCGACTGCTCGTAGCGGGTGAGCGCGCAGGTCATGTTCTGGTCGGCGAGCGACTCGTCGCGCACGTTCACGCGCTGCTTGGCGCGCAGCCACTCGACCCGCGCGTCAGACTCCAGCACCGCGAGCTCGGCGACCTCGCGCGAGAGCGCGTCCTGGGCGGCGCTCACCTCGCTCTTGGCGGCCGAGTAGCGGTCCTTCGCGCGGCGAATCTGGTCGCGCGTGCGGTTCACCTCGGCGCGCGCCTCGTCGAGGCGGTCGACCGCCAGCGCCAGGTCGTTCTCGCTCTCGAGCAGCTCGATCTTCGCCTCGTAGGGCAGCTTCTCGAGAATGGCCTGCGGCACCCGCTTGACGCCACAGCCCGCCGCCACCAGCGCTACCAGGAACAAGCACGAGTTTCTCATGGAGGGATCACCTTGGCCGCGAACGTCCCGAAGACCGTGCGGCCCGAAGCCACTTCGATGCCGTTCTCGAAGGTGAGGTTGAACTCACCGTGCACCGTGTTCATCGCGACGCGGTCGGGCGCCCGGTCGAGGAAGAGGCTGCCGACGCGCAGCGGAGGGAAGGAGCGCCGGGGGTCGTTGAGCACGTTTCGCGACAGCGTCGTGCGCGACATGTTGTTCTGATCGAGGAAGGTGAGGTCGAGCCGCTGGTTCGCGGGCGGCGCGTCTCCGGCGAGCTGGTAGCCAATCTTCAGCACGATGTCTTCGCTCGCCCCGGCGCCCATGACCATGCCGCCGTCGCTCAGCGTGTCCATGCTCAGCGGGCGCACCCTCACGAACTCGATGCCGAGGGTGTCGCTCGGCCTCGGGTTGTTGGGGTCGTAGTCGAGCCGCAGCCGGGCCTCGTCGTAGCCCAGGTTCATCAGCTGCGAGAGGCTGCCCTCGAGCCGGAACTTCGGCGGCGCGGCCTGCCCGGGGGGAGAGCACGCCGAGAGCGCGACCACCCCCGCCGCCGCGGCGAGGGCCCACCTGAGAGCTCCGATGGCGCGCGGCGACGTCACTTGCAGCTCTTCCACTCCGGGTCCACGTCGGGGCCGGTGAGCGCCGAGACGTCTTTGATCACGCTCACCTCACGCTTGGCGCCCGCCACGTCGAGGAAGCGGCAGCGCAGGGCCGCGAGGTTGGCGCGGGCCTTGTCGAAGGTCGGGTCGGCCTCGAGGGCCAGCCCGTACTCCGAGCGCGCCGCGTTGGCGTCGCCGTTGAGGAGGAAGGCGTAGCCCATGGCCGAGTGCAGGCCCGCGCTCGCCGGCGCCAGCTCGAGGGCGCGGTTGAAGTTGAGGATGGCGTTGTTCACCTGACCTGCCCCGAGGAACGCCATGCCGATGGCCTCGAAGTCGGCCGAGTTCTGCGTCACCTCGGCCTTCTTCTGCAGCTCCTCGACGTTGACGGGCCGCTCGGCGGGCGGGCCGCGCAGAGGCGAGCTCGCCTCGTCGACCTTCTTGCGGCAGCCCACCACCGCCGCGCTGAACACCTCGAGCGAGTCGGCGCGCGCCAGGCACGTCTCGTACGTCTGGTCGGCCTGGGCCTTGAGCGGGTCGGTCTGCTGCTTGACCGCCGCGCGGAACTCTTCGACCTCTTCGGCCTTGAGGCCCGGCGGCGGGGGGGTCGTCTCGACGGCCTCGGCGATGTGCTGCAGCGAGTTCGCGATGCGCCAGAGCGAGGCGACGGCCCACTCGGCCGAGCCCATCGACGCTGCCTGCTGGTACAGCCCCTGGAGCTGCTGCAGCGCGGCGACCTTCTCTTCCACCTTGTCGTTGGGAATGGCCTTGAACTGCCGGTACAGCATCTCGGCGAGGTACCAGATGGCCTTCGCGGGGTCGTCGCCAGCGGCGTTCTGGGAGTTGGTGACCGCGGTCATCATCGCGATGAGCGGCTCGATCTTCTCGCCCGGGCTGTTCGCGGCGACCTCGCAGATGATGGCGGCGGCGGTGGCGTTGACCTTGTCGATCTTCATCACCTGCTCCGCGGTCGCGCGCGCCTTGCCGGTCGCCTTCATCTTCATGTGGGTCTGCGCCAGCAGGGTCAGCACCTCGACCTTGCGCGCCCCGGCCTGGTCGACCGTCTGCTCGAGCACCTTGATGGCGCCGGGCAGATCGCCCATGGCCATGCGCAGGCGCGCCGACGACAGCAGCGAGTCGAGGCCCGTGGCGTCTCCGGCGAACTGCTTGCCCATCGCCTCGAAGTAGCCCGCGGCGTCCTGGAAGCGGCCCGACTCGGCGGCCTGCCGGCCGAGGGTGATCATCACGTCAGAGAGGAACTCCGACTTCGGGTACTCCTTGATGAAGCGCTCGCCGATCTCGCGCTCGCGGCGCAGATCGCGCTTGTCGCGCGAGGCCGCGAAGGCGCCGTAGAGGGCCTTCTCGCCGATGTCCTGGCCCTTGTTCTCGTCGGCCACCTTCAGCAGGCCGGTGATGATGTCGCCGGTCTCGTTCGAGGCGTCGATGGCGATGTCGCCGATCTTGGTCTCTTTGAAGCCCCGGAGGATCTTCGGCACCTCGGCCTTGAAGGCCGGCGGCAGGTTCGCCGCGAGGAAGGCCTTGCCGTACTCCTCGGCGAGATCGTACCCCTTGACCTGTCGCAGCGAGTCGAACGAGAGGTTGCCGGCCACCACCGCGTCCTTGTGGTCGGGGTGGCTGACCGCGAACTCCTTGAAGAGCTCGGCCGACTTCTTGTAGTCGCCGTCTTCGTAGTAGGCGCGCGCGATGTTGAACTTCACCTCGAGCGCGTGCTCGCTCTTGGGGTAGCGCCCGATGAACTGGGCGCCCAGGAGCTTGAGCGCCTGCCGCGCGTCGGCGACCTCGAAGGTGGTGAGCCGCTCGACCTCGCCGGGCTTGAGGGCCGAGAAGTGCGAGAGCAGGGCGCCGTAGAGCGCCTCGTCGTGCGTCTTGGTGTCTGACAGCGTGCGCTGCGAGGTCGCGCCGGGCGCGCCCACGCTGGCCACGGCGGCGAGCTTGGCGTCCTTCGCGTCCTTCGGCGCGGCGGCCTTCGGGTCCTTCGGCGCCTCCTTGGCCTCCTTGGTGACGTCGACGGTGTCCTTCGAGGCGTCGGCCTTCTTCTCGGCGGCCTTCGGGTCCTTGATGTCGAGGTAGGTGGCGAGCTCCTCGAACTGGCGGGCCGCGTCGACGTAGCGGCGCGCGGCGAAGAGCGCGTCGGCGCGGTTCTGCATGATCACCGTGGCGTACTGCCTGGGGCGGAACAGGCCGAGGTAGCGCTGGTAGGCGGCGGCGGCCTCGACGTAGAGCGGCTTGTCGTCTTTCTTCTGCGCCTGGGCGTGAATCGTCGTCGAGAGGTCACGCGCCATCTCTTCGAGCTCGCCCAGGGTGCGCTTGCGGCTGGGCTCGTCCTTGGTGGGGTCGAGCTTCACCTGCACCGCGGCGCGCACCATGAAGCTGACGTCTTCGGGCTTGGGCTGCACCTTGCCCTTGGCGGCCTTGAGCGAGTCGTAGAGCTTGCCCACGCGCTCGACCTCGAGCTCAGGGTCGGGCTGAATCTCGAGCAGCTTGCGCAGCGCCGGAATCGCGAACTCGAACTGCTGCTTGATGAAGTAGCGGTTGGCCAGCTTGTCGAGGGCGAGCGAGAAGGTGGCGCGCGACTCCGACAGCTTCTCGAAGTACTGAATGGCGCCCTTGGCGGGGCGCGCCTCGGTGTAGCTGTAGACGAGGTCGAGCAGCGCCTCGCGCTTGACGTTGAGCGCCTTGCTCAGGTCGGCGCCGGGCAGCGGGGCCGACGCGGCCGCCGCCTCGAAGAAGGTGACCGCCTCGTTGTGGTTGGCCTGGTTGATGCGAATCCACCCCATCTTGTAGCGGGCGAGGTCGTGCACGGGCGACGGCGGCGCGTCGAGGATGGCCTTGTAGTGCTCCTCGGCCTGCTTGAGGTCGGCCTTGTCGAACCAGTAGTCGCCGAGGATCTGCTCGGCGTCGAGGCGCAGCGGCGAGCTGGGGTACTTCTTGATCAGATCGGCGAGCGTCTTGAGCAGCCCGTCGAACTCGCCCATCTCGCGCTGCTCGTGCGCCAGGTAGAACGTCACCTTGTCCGCGTCCTTGAAGTCGGGGAACTCGCGGAGCAGGCGGTTGTAGATCTGCATCGCCTTCTGCTTGTAGAGCTTGGTCTCGGGCGAGACGAGCGCGCCCTTGGAGCCCTCGGGCCGCGTCTCGGCCTGCAGGTAGTACACGTAGCGGCTCTTCTCGACGTAGAGCTCGGCCAGGCGGAACTGCAGGTCAGGCAGGTAGGGCGCGTTGCGGCTCTTGGCGATGAGCTTGTCGGTCTCGTTGATGCTGCGGTCGACCTTGAAGATGTCGCGGCGCAGCTTCTCGACGAGGTCTTGCTTCTCGCGCTGCCGGGTGACCAGCGGGTTCTCGACTTTGGTGACAGGCGCCTGGGCGAGCAGCGCACAGGTCAACAGGGCTACCGCACTCATCGGGCCGTCTCCTCGATGCACCTGGACTTGAGCGAGAAGCGGTACGTGCGCAGCTCGTCATTCCAGTACTCGTCGGCGAACTTGAACGACACCTGGTTGGCGCGCAGGGGCTCCTCTTCGAGCAGCGCGACCAGCTTGGAGCCCTTCTTGACCCGCTCGTACAGCTTGAGGCCAACCTCGTACTCCATCAGCCGCACCTGCTCCGCGGCGCGCAGCAGCTTGTCGGCCTCGACGCGCACCGACTCGGTCAGGCGCTGCTGGTAGACGCGCACCGCCTCGGCGCGAGAGAGATCGTAGACGCGCGTCATGTAGCCGAACATGCGCTCCCCGAAGGTGCCGGCGAACCGGCCGAGGAGCTCGCCCTCGAGCTCGAGCGACTCGAGGAAGGTGCGGGCCCGGCGGGTGCTCCCGCGCGCCGAGGCCGCGCGCAGCAGCCGCGGGTCGCGGGTGAGGTCTTCGCGCTCACGAACCGCGTCGAGGGAGTCGGAGTAGCGCCGCGTGAGCTCCTTCGCCGAGCGCTTCGCAGGCAGGTAGTGGCAGAGGTCGCGGTAGATGAGCGCCTTGAGCAGGAACTTGTCGGGGAGGAACTCCTCGCGGAACGAGGGGGCGTCGAGGGTGGTCAAGAGGCCCATCGCGGCGTGCACCTGGCCGAGCTGGTACCGCGTCCACGCCTCTTCGAGGTAGAGCGCCGCGCGGCCCGGGTCGAGCGCGGGGAGCTTGACCAGGTTGTACGCCTCGAGCGCGCCGGTGAAGTCGCCCAGCTCGTAGCGCAGGCGGGCCACCGCGAGCATGGCGTCGTTGCGCGCGTCGAGGGTCAGCTTCTCGTCCTTCGCCAGCTCGAAGAACTGCTCGATCATCTCCTTGGGCAGGTCCTTCTTGGCCTGCTTGAGGCGGGTGACGAGCATCGCGTACTTCGCGCGCGAGGCCTCGGCGCCACCTTCGGGGAGCTTCGAGAAGTGGGTGGTGGCCCAGCGCTCGTTGCCGACCCGCAGGTCCACCAGCCCTTGCTGGTAGTGCGCATAGCCGGCCACCTCGGCGGGCAGGAAGCCCAGGTCGAGCGCCCCGAAGACCTGCTCGTCGATCATCACCTCGTCGTGGGGCCGATCGGTGAGCAGCTGGAGCTCTTCGAGCGCCTTGGTCAGCACCGCCGGGTTGGTGCGCTCGCGGGCGATGCGCGCCAGGTACACCGCGCCGGCATGGTAGAGCTTCAGCTCGATGAGCGACCGCGCCAGGAAGAACTGCGCCCAGGCGTAGTTCTCGTCGGTCGAGGGCAGGTTCTCGGTGTAGTCGAACAGCTTGGGCGCCGCCTCTTTGGGCCGACCCGCGAAGTAGTCGTTGAGCGCCTCATCGAAGAGCCTGGGGTTGATCTTCTTCGGCGCCGGCGCGGCCGCGGCGGCCGGTGCGGCGCCACCCGGAGCGGCCGCCGGGACGCCACCGTCGCCGGCCGCGGCAGGCGCGGCTGGGGCGGGCTCCGCGGCGGGCGCCTGGGCGAGCGCACCGAGCGAGAGCACACAGCACAGGGCCATCGATCGTCGGGCGGTCCGCATCAGTCGTTCCCACCGAAGTTGAGCGCGAGCGCGAGGTTCACGGTCATCACGTTTCCGAAGCTCGTCGTTCCACCACCCGTGGGGAGGACGACGTTGTGGGTGAGGTCGAGCCGGAAGCTGACGTAGCGGTTGAGGAAGATGCGCCCGCCGCCGCCGATGTTGATGCCGGGCCGGAAGCCCGAGTTCGAGAACTTGAAGAGGGTGGCGCCGCCCAGCAGGTGCACCTCGCCGTGAATCACCGCGCGGTTGAGCACCGCGAGCTTCCCGTAGAAGGGCTTCCACATCACGTCAGAGCCGACGAAGAACTGCACCTCGTCGTTCGCCGTGGGCTGCACGCCGAAGGTGCGCTCGAGCTCGGCGCGCAGGGGCGTTCGCGCCGCCAGGCCGTAGGCGCCGCGGCCCACCTGCCAGGCGAAGCGATCGCTGAAGTGGTAGACGTAGCTGACCTGCGCGTACACGCCCACGTAGAAGGCGTCGAGCGGCAGCACCCCGACCCACAGGTCGAGCTCGTGCAGCATGCGGTACGGCCGGTCCTGGATCGCCGAGGTGACGCCCGGGTTCTCGAGCTCCTGGGTCTGCGCCGCCGCGGCGCTCGCGAAGACCAGCGCGGTCGCCAGCAGCCCGGGGTGAAGTCGCCGAAGGTGCCTCATTCAGTCCCGCCGAAGTTGACTGCCAGGCCGAAGCTGATGGCCAGCACGTTGGTGATGCCCGTCATCGAGCCCGGAGCCGCGAGCACGATGTGGTTGACGATGTCGAAGCGCAGGCTCGCGTTGCGCCCGAGGAAGATCCGGCCGCCGCCGCCCACGTTGATGGCCGGGCGAAGCGACGGCGTGATGCCGTCGGTGAAGCCGAAGGCGCTCCCGCCCGCGAGCAGGTGCAGCTCGGCGTGCACCACGCTCTTGTTGATCACCGAGAGCTTCCCGTACAGCGGCCTGAAGATCAGGTCGCCGCCGGCGAAGAAGAGCACCCGCGGGAACTCGGTGGGGAGCCTGACGAAGTCGCGCTCGAGCTGCTGCCGCAGCGAGCTGGCGACCGGCAGCGAGTAGGCGCCGCGGGCCTGGAGGCCGAAGAAGTCGTTGAAGTGGAAGGCGTAGCCGCCCTGCGCGAACAGGCCCTTGGTGTACGGGTCTGATGGCAGCACGCCCACCATGACGGTGAACTCGTTCTGAAGCCGGTAGGCCCGGTCTTGCAGCGCGTTCACGCTGCTGGGCGGCGCTTCGAGGAGCTCGCTCTGCCCCCACGCCAGGACTGGAGCCAACAGACTCAGTGCGACTAGTACTCGGTACACGTCACCCTCCCGCGATCGATCGATCCGCACACCAGCGCGAGCGTCGACAAAACGGCGCCGATCATAGCCGCTGCCACTGAAAGGGAACGGGAAAAGAAGGGCCTCGGCGCCGCGAGCGAGGGTTCACCCGCCGCGCGCCGAGGTCGCGCCGATCAGTACCCGACCGAGTTGAACATGAACGGGTAGGTGATGACGACGCCAGCGCCCTTGGCGGGGGGGAAGCGCCAGGTCTTCAGCGACGACAAGATGCACTGCTCCACCGCCGAGCTCTTCATCGTCGACGACTTGGTCTTGGCGAAGCCGACGCTGCCGCTGGTGGTGATCTGCCACTCCAGCACGATCTTCCCGGCGAGCCCCGGCTCCCGGAGCAGCGCGCGCTCGTAGCAGCTCGACACCTCGTGCAGGTGCGCGTTGATGGCCTTCGCCACCGCCTCTTTGTCGATGGTGCCCTGCGCGCCGATGTTGCGGCTGACCGCCGAGGTGACCGCGCCGCCGACCTTGCCCTTGCCGATGTTGCCCGCGCCCAGCGCGCCGATGCCCGCGCCGCCCTTGCCGCGCAGCAGCTCAGCGCCCTTGATGCCCATGCCGCCGCCCCCGCCACCACCGAGGCCGAAGGTGCCGATGCCCGCGTTGGCGATGGGCGCCTTGCCGATGAGGCCCGAGAGCTTGAAGTCGTTCTTCGCGTTCTTCGCGCCCGGGCCCGAGCCCAGCTTGTCGACCGCCGCCAGCAGGTCCTTCATCGCGGGGCCCGCCGCCACCAGCTTCTCGACCGACTTGAGGGCCTTCTTGGTCTCGGCCGGCACCGGCTTGGCCACCAGCTTCTCGACCTTCGGCTCGGGCTTCTTCTTGTCTTCCTTCTTCAGCTCCTTGAGCTTCTCTTCGATCTTCTTCTTCTCTTCCTTCTTCGGGGGCGCGATCAGCCGCACCGCCACCGGAGGAACGTTCTTGGCGTTGAAGTCGGGCGACTCGGGCTCGAACGCGAAGATGGCGAACGCCATGAACGCGCTGGTGAAGAGGGCCAGGAACGTCAGCACCAGCCAGGGCAGGCCGCGCAGCGGGTTGACGAAGGGCCGGGGCAGCGGAGGCTGCACGTAGGCCACCAGGGTCATCTCTTTGTCGCCGGTGAAGCGCACCGCGTGGCCGGTGCCGAGCGTCACGCAGCGGCGCTGCCCCGGGCCCACCTCGAGCGACTCCGCGCCGACCGGGTAGAAGTTGCCGTCCTGGGCGCGGCGCTCGACCGCCGCCGTCGAAGGAACGAACACGCGGAAGAGGTCGCCCTTCTGCTCGGCGAAGACGAAGTCGCTGCCCTCGGTGCCGAAGCCCCACAGCGGCAGCGGCGCGTTGTCGTCGTCGCGCGCGATGAGCTTCTTCTTGTCGTCGATGCGCGGGTGCGAGCTGGCGTACTTGCGCGTCTCACCCCAGTAGAGCTCGACGAAGAGGTGCGGCTTGCCCTTGCCTTCGGCGGCCGCGGGAATCGACGGCGTCGGCCTGGCGCGGTGGCCCGAGGCCTTCGGCTGCTGCGGAGCGGCCTTCTCGTGATGGCGGGCGGCCGGGCGCTCCACGGGCGCTGGCGCGGGCTTCTTCGCCTCGGCGCGCGCGACCGGGGTCGCCGGCTGGGTCGGCGGCGCCGGCACCGAAGGCGCGGGCGGCGGCGGCGGCCGGGTCGCGGGCAGATCTTCGATGAGGGGCACCGTCATCAGCGGGTCGGGCGCGCGGTTGCGGCCGGTGGCCGGGTCGAACAGCTCCGAGCCCAGGGCGACGCTCTCGGTCTTCTCTTCGTGATCGTCGAGCGGCACCGGCTGCACCGGGCGCAGGTGCGGCGTGGCGCGCGCGGTCACCGCCGAGTCAGCGCTCTGTGGCGCGGTGCTGAGGCGGCGCGCCGAGACGACCGTGGCGGGCGCGCTCTTGGGGGCCG
>JACSRE010000154.1 GCA_014879945.1 Myxococcus sp. | reverse complement strand
GCGGCACCAGCGCAGGCGGGCCGGCGGGGGGCTCCAGCGGCGGCGGCCAGGTCTCCTCGGGCGGCGGCTCCGCAGGTGGGGCGGCAGGCGGCGCCGCGACCGGCGGAGGCGCGGTCGGCTGCCAGGATAACCAGCCCTGCACCGGCAACACCGGCGCGCCGTGCCGCACCGGCGTGACGCTCTGTCAGAACGGGGTGGCGACGTGCATCGACGGCCCCAGCGGCGCCAACGGCGTCGCGTGTGGAGCCAACCTGGTCTGCCGGAGCGGCGCCTGCGTCACCTGCACCCAGGGCACGCCGTGCGCCACCAACCCCGACCCCTGCGTCGAAGGCGAGACGATGTGCGGCGCCATGTCGACCTGCGCGGACTCGACGCGCCGGCGCCCCGCGGGCAGCGCGTGCGGTGAGGGGCGCGTCTGCACCACCGCGGGCCAGTGCATCACCTGCGCCGAGGGCGCGAGCTGCTCGGGCAACCCGAGCACCCCCTGCGTCTCGGGCATCATCCGGTGCAGCTCCGGCAGCGCCGTCTGCGTCGATGGGCCCCCGCCCCCTCCGGGCTCGCGTGCGGCGTCGACCGCGTCTGCGTCGGCGGCAACTGTCTGCAGTGCGTTCCCAACGCGACCTGCGCGTCGAACCCCGGCGCGCCGTGCCGACGCGGCGTCACCACCTGCGGCGCCGCGCCCGGTTGCGTCGATGGCACCAACGCGCCGGCGGGCGCCTCGTGCGGCGCCAACCAGGTCTGCAACGACATGGGCGTGTGCGTCGCGTGCACCACCGGAGCCGCCTGCACCACCAACCCCGGGAGCGCGTGCCGACGGGGCGTCATCGAGTGCGCGACCGGCGCGCCGGTCTGCGTCGACGACGCGCTCAAGGCCGCCGGCACCACCTGCGGCATGGACCAGGTGTGCAACGCCGCGGGCGTCTGCGTGGCTTGCGCCGCCGGCGGCGCGTGCAACACCAACCCCTCACCCGACTGCCGCACCGGCGTCACCTCGTGCACCACCGGCGCGCAGACCTGCGCCGACGGCGCCCCGAAGGCCGCGGGCACCGCGTGTGGCGCGTCGCAGGTGTGCGACGGCGCGGGCTTCTGCGGCCTGTGCACGGCCGGCGCGGCCTGCAGCGCCAACCCGGGCGCGCCGTGCAAGTCGGGCGTCATCGACTGCACCACGGGCAGCACCCGCTGCATCGACTCCACCAACCTCACGCCCGGCACCAGCTGTGGGCCTGACCGCGTCTGCAACGCGGCCGGGAGCTGTGTCGCCTGCGTCGCCGGCCAGGCCTGCACCACCAACCCGAGCCCCGGCTGCAGAACCGGCGTCACCTCGTGCACCACCGGCGCGCACGCCTACGTCGACTCGGGCAAGGTGACGCAGGAACGGCTGGGCGTCAACGACGCCGCGCTGGCCGACATCGTCACTACGCTCAACCGCTCGATCCAGGTCGCGCTTCAGGGGCGCGGCGACACGCTCGGCGCCGAGGAGCGCCAGGGCCTGGCCGACGAGATCAACGGCCTGATCGAACACGCCGTCGGCATCGGCAACACGACCTTCCGTGGCGCCTACATCTTTTCGGGGTTTGCGATCAACACCGAGCCGTACGCCTTCGACGGCACGAATCTGACGTCGAACGTCGGCAGCACGGCCGGGCCGATCAACAATCTGATCGAGCCGGGGCACAGCCTGCAGGTCAACGTCGACGGCAACGCCGTGGTGCGCCCGGCGCTCGACGCGCTTCTGTCGCTTCGGAACGCGCTCAACGCCGACGATGGCAACGCGGTCGGCGCCTCGCTTGGCCAGCTGCAATCGGCGCTCGAAGGCGTGAACTCGGCGCGGACCACAAACGGCGCGCGCACCCGTGAACTGACCACGGCGCTCGATCGGATGGACAAGATCGCGCTGTCGCTGAAGTCGCTGCTGTCGTCGACCGAGGATGTCGACA
>JACSRE010000071.1 GCA_014879945.1 Myxococcus sp. | reverse complement strand
GTCCGCGGTGGGCGTGGCTGATCCGCCACGCCCACCGCGGACCGATTTCCCGATTGCTCTTCAGCCCATCGAGCCATCGAGGTGCCGCACCACCACCAGCGCCGCGAGGGCCGCGGTCTCGGTGCGCAAGATGTTGGGCCCGAGCGTGACGCTCATGGCGCCCCGCGCGACGAGGGCGTCGACCTCACTGCGCTCGAGCCCGCCTTCAGGGCCGATGACCAGCGCCAGCGCGCGCGACGGCCCAAGGCTCTTCACCGCGTCAGACAGCGGCACCGCGCGCTCGGCCTCGTCGAGCACCAGCATCGTGGTGTCTTCCAGCGACACCTCGTCGAGGCGCGCGGGCTCGAGCACCTCGGGCACCTCAGCGCGCCCGCACTGCCGCGCCGCCTCTTCGACGATGCGGCGCCAGCGCTCGAGCTTCTTCTCTTCTTTCCCCTCGAGCTTCACCACGCACCGCTTCATCGCCACGGGCCAGAACGCGCTCGCGCCCAGCTCGGTGCCCTTCTGCAGCACCAGCTCGAGCTTGTCGGCCTTGGGGAGCCCCTGGACGACGGTGATGCGCCGCGCCGGCGGAAGCGCTCGGCCCGCGCCCAACCGCAGCGTCATCGCGTCAGCCTCGACCGACACCACCACGGCGTCGAACCGCTGCCCCCGGCCGTCGAACACCTCGAGCGCCTCGTCAGCCCGCGCCCGCAGCACCACCGCGAGGTGATGAAACCGGGCGCCGACGAGGCGCAGCTCGCCGGGGGCGGCGTCGGGAACGAGGACCCGCTTCAACGGCCGCGCACCATGTCGATGCGAATCCACTCGCCTTCCACGGCGTCGCCGGCGGTCTCGAGCCCCTGCGCGCGGTAGGCCTGCTTCACCTCGTCGGCCTGGTGCACCAGCACGCCCGCCATCACCAGCCGGTCCTTCACCTTCGGCGCGATGAGCGGCGCCAGCTCGATGAGGGTGTTGGCCAGGATGTTCGCCAGCACCAGGTCGAAGACGCCGTCGATGTGCCGCAGCGTCTTGCCCGACAGCTCGAGGCCAGAGAGGCCGTTCTCTTCGGCGCACTCCTTCGCCAGCTCGACCGACACCGGGTCGTTGTCCACGCCGACGGTGCGGCCGCTGCCCAGCTTCTTCGCCGCGAAGGCCAGCACGCCGGTGCCGGTGCCGACGTCGAGCACCGAGCAGCCCGGGTGCGCCGCGAGGTAGGCGTCGACGGCGGCCAGGCAGAGCGAGGTGGTGGGGTGGTCTCCCGTACCGAAGGCCATCTTCGGCTCGATGAAGAGGCACACCTTGTCGGCGGGCGCGTTCGGCTTCTCCCACGGCGGGCCGACCCACAGGCGGCCCACCGACACCGACTTGATGCGCTCGCGCCAGCTCACGCTCCAGTCCTGCTCCACCACGGCCTCGACCAGCACCGGCGCGCTCGGCAGGTGCGCCTTCACCGCGGCGACGGCCTCGTCGACGTTGGCCTGGTCGTCGTAGAACCCGATGACGATGGCCTCGCCCTTCGCTGGCGCCCGCACGGAAGGCAACGACAGGTTGGTGGCGTCGCGCACCTCGAGCCCGGACGCGCCGGCCTCGGTGAGCAACGTCTGAATCCACTCCGACTCGGCTTCGGGAACATCGACGGTGACGGACACCCAGGACATGCGGGCGTCATACCTCGCGTTCTTCGCCGGTGGGCGCCGGACCGTCACGCCCCGAGCGCCGTCAGTAGCGGTCGCCTCCGTTCAGCTGCGGAAAGCGCGCCCGGTCGCTGGGGATGGGCACGGCCTTCGACACGAAGCGCTCGCGCTCGGCGATGCCCGGGGCGGTGTCGCTCACCAGCACGTCGATGATCTCGAAGAGCGCCAGGTGATGGGGCGTTCGCACCGCCTCGGCCGCCACCCACACCGCCGTCAAGAAGCGGAAGTCGGGCGACGCGCGCGCGAGCGGGTGAACGGCGCCTCGCTGGAGCGGCGCGCGCAGCCGCACCGGCGCGCCGGTCACGCCGTCGACGCCGGTGAGCTCGACGACCCCCAGCGAGCCGCCGAAGCGCCCGGTGGCGTCGACCTGCAGAAACACGGTGCGGGTCTGGCCCCGCAACACCTCGTCGAGCTGATAGCGCGCGAGCGCCGAGGGCGGCTGCCAGCGCTGGTCACCCGCGCTCCAGGTCGCGACCTCGGAGCCGTAGAACGACACCGTCAAGCGCCCCTCTTTCAGCGCCGCGCCCTCCGGCCCGACGCGTCGGGCCTGCACCGAGACGCGCAGCAGCAGCGCGCCAGGCTCCCGCGGCGATGGGGCCCCCTCGAGGTTGACGCGCACGGCCGCGCCCGCCTCGGGCCCCGGTTCCTCCGAGCGGAAGGCGTTCACCCAGGCCAGCGGGTCGGCCGCCGCGGCGGGCTCGTTCACGGTGGGGAGCGAGGCCTCGTAGGCCGGCCGCCCGTCGACGAGGGCGACGAACTCGGGTGGCGACGGCTGCACGGCGCGGGCCGGCGGCGACAGCGCGGTGGCTTGCCAGGCCAGCGCGAACGCCACCGGCACGGCCGCAGCGAAGGCGATGCCGCCCCGAGAGGGCCGCATCAGTAGTGGTAGGCCGCGTTCATCGGTGGCCCAGCCTGACCCGAGAGGGCGCGCTCCAGCAAGCCGACGAACTCGCGGCGCTCCGGCCAGTCCGAGGCCGCCGTCTCGGCCAGCGCCTTCGCCTCGCGCAACGTCACGCCGGCCGCCGGGTTGCCGCGCAGCACGTCGGCCGCCATCGCCACCGCCGTCGCGAAGCGGAAGTCGGCGCTCGCCTCGTTCACCGAGCGCGCCAGCACCTGCTGGCCCAGCGGCTGCGACACCTCGAAGGCCCGGCCGTTGCCCGGCTGCAGGCCTCGCACCGAGACGGCGCCCAGCGCGCCCGCCGCCCCCGAGAGCTCCAGCTCGTACAGCGCCGTCACCGTGTGCCCGGCGTGCAGCTCGCCGCCGTCGACGGCGTCGTTGCGAAAGTCCTCGTCGCGCACGTCGCGGTTCTCGTAGCCCAGCAGGCGGTAGCTGCGCACCACGCGCGGGTCGAACGCCACCTGCACCTTCACGTCCTTCGAGATGACCTGCAGCAGGCTCGCGAGGCGCTGGGTCGAGAAGACGCGCTCCACCTCGGCGGCGTCGTCGATGTACAGGCTCTGGCCGTTGCCCTTGTCGGCGAGCTGCTCGAGGGTGTGGTCGCGGTAGTTGCCCATGCCGAAGCCCACGGTGGTGAGCGTCACGCCGTCGTCGACGTAGCGCTTCACCGCCGCCAGCAGCGCGTCGGAGTGGGTGGCCCCGATGTTCGCGTCGCCGTCGGTGAACACCAGCACCCGCGACGAGACGCCCTCCCGAACGCCCTTCACGGCCTCGCGGTAGGCCAGCACCATGCCGCTCTCCATGCTGGTGCCGCCCCCGGCGCCGAGCCGGTCGATGGCGGCGTGAATGGCGGGCGCCTTCCTGGCATTGGTCGCCGGGAGCACCAGCACCGAGCCGCCTGCGTAGGTGGCGATGGCCACCGAGTCACGCTCGTCGAGCGCGTCGACCAGCTGGTGCATCGCGCGCCTGGCGAGGTCGAGGCGGTCGGCGCCCATCATGCTGCCCGAGGTGTCGACGAGGAAGACGAGGTTGGCGGGCTTGCGCTCGGCGTTGGTGAAGACCCGGCCCTGGAGCGCCACCTTGAGCAGCGTGCGGCCCGGGGTGAAGGGCGACGGCGCGCCCTCGGCGTGAATGGCCCACGGCGCGTCCTTCGGGGCCTCGAGGTGGTAGCGGAACGCGTTGACCCACTCCTCCACGCGCACCGTCGACGGCTCGACGCGGTTGCCGCTGCGCAGCTGCCGGCGCGCGTAGGTGTACGAGGCGGTGTCGACGTCGATGGCGAAGGTCGAGAGCGCGTCGACGTCGGTGGCCGTCAGCGCGTGGGGCACGGCGGTCGGCTGCGGCGAGGGGGGCGCGTTGGAGACGACCTCGCCGAAGTTCCGGAGCAGCTTCCTGGTGTCGAGGCCCACCGCCCGGAAGGTCCTGCCGCCGGGGTGCAGGACCTCATCGCCAGACAGCCCGTCGGCGCTCATGCCGAACATGGCCTTCACGTTGTCGGCGAAGAGCTCCACCGAGACGACCGCCGCGAGGGTGAAGGCCGCGCCGACCACCGCCCACAGCTTCCACGACCGATTGGGTGTCTTCATGCGGCCAGTGTCGGCGCGCGCGCCTGCGCTGTCTGTCGGCCAACGGGAGGTCCTCCCGATGACGGTCGGTCATCTGACGGATGCGTCGAGAGGTTGGGTACAGTGCCGCGCGTGCGAGTCCTCTGCGCCTTCGGGCTGTCGTTGCTGAGCTGTGCCGGCCCCGAGGCGCCCGACGCGGCGGTGTGTCGTGACGTCATCACCCGCGTCTGCTTCGGGCCGGTGTGCGACGTCACCACGCAGAAGCTCTCGGTCGAGGCGGCCAGCTGCGAGACGACGCTGCTGATGCGCACCGGCTGTGGGAGCGACGGCTTCGCCTTCACCTCGCCGACCCGCGCGCAGGTGCTCGACTGCCGGGTGCCGCTGTTGCGCCAGGGCAGCTCGCAGAAGGTGAAGGCCTCGTGCGCCGACGTCGCCGAGGTGTTCAGCGACTGCCCCGAGCTGGTGCGCCTGCTGGGAGGCACGCCGTGAGGCGGGGGCTGGCGTCGCTGCTGGCGCTGTCGGCGGCCTGCGCGCCCATCGAGCAGAACGTGCGCACCGAGCGCGGCCCGTTGCTGCGCACCTTCACCCGGCCGATGGTGCTCGAGGGGGGGCTGCGCGGGCTGGTGCAGGTGACGTGGCCGTCGCTCGAGGTGCAGGTGACGGAGCACGACGTCTGCCGGGAGCTGGCCATCGAGGAGTACGCCGAGGAGCGCATCACCGAGAAGACGGCGCCCGCCGCGGGGGCCGCCTTCTCCACCGGCGTCGCCACCACCCTGGCCTCGGCCGCGCTGTTCGGCATCTCGTTTCTGCTCAGCGCTGCGCCCGACACCACCGTCATCGACACCACCGGCCGCTTCGGGCCCCCGCCGCGCACGGTGATGCAGGGGTGGTCGCTCGTTTCGCTCGGCATCGGCCTGCCGGCGCTCGCGGTCGGCGGCATCGCGTTTCTTCGCACCGGCGAGACGGTCGAGCAGCGCCGCGTGGAGCAGGAGCTGGGGCAGAAGGACAGCGAGTGCCACGCGCGCGGGGTGACGGGGCAGGTGCGGCTGGTGGGCACCCGCGGTGACGTCGGCAGCGTGGCGCTCGTCGACGGGGTGGGGCGGGTGGAGGCGGCGGCCCTCGAGGGCGCGTTCAACGAGCTCGCCCTCGCCGAGCGGCCCATCAGCCTCGACGAGGTGGGCCAGCGCACCCTCGACGCCTTCTCGGCCTGCCTGGTGCTCGAGCTCGAAGGGGCGCGCGCCCCCGAGTCGCTGGGAGACGGCGACCTGCTGGCCCGCGCCGAGCGCATGCGCGCGTGCCGCCAGGTGCGGGGTGAGGCGCTGGTGGCGCCGCTGCGCGCCATCGACGATGAGGTGTTCCGTCGCCGGGAGGCCGGCGCGCCCGGGGCCTTCACGCGGGGGCCCCAGGTGGCCAGCTTCGAAGAGGCCGTCTCGGCGTACGCGCCGCGGTTGAGCTTCAAGGCCGGGTCTGCCGATCTCGCGCGCCTCGACGCCCCCGACGCGCTCAACGGGCAGGCGGTCTTCATGCAGGGCGTGGTGTCGTCGGGCCTCGCTGAGAACATCGGCGTGCTGCAGCTGGGGGAGCGCGAGGTGTTCGTCTTCATGCCTCCGAAGCGCTCCTGGGGCGGCGACTTCGGCAACGGCGCCCGCGTCGAGGCCGTCGCGGTGATGGCCGGCTGGCAGACGGTGGGAGAGAAGACGCTGCCGGTGGCCAGGCTCGTCTTCATGCGCCCCGCCTTCTGAACATGCGCGCCGACTGGGAAGCGCAGGAGCGGGAGCGGGAGGCGTTCGAGCGCCGCCGCACGCGTCGCACCTGGCTCATCGCCTTCGTGGCGGTGCCGGTGTTGACGCTGGCGGGCTTGCTGCTCTCGGGCCAGCTGCGCGTCGATCGCTACGCGCGGCTGGGCGAGGGCCACACGTTGATCCGGGCGCTGGCCAACCAGCAGCTCGCCTTCCACGAGCGCACCGGGCGCTGGGCCACCCGGTTCTCGGAGCTCGAGGTGCCGGCGCCGCGCGACTTCACCTGCCTGCTGTCGAAGCACGAGCGGCTGCTCCCCACCGGTGACGACGCCATCGCGGTCGAGGCCTCGGAGCTGCCCGAGCTGATCGACGCGCTGCCGCTGGGCGTCACCTGCGACGACGGGCGGCCCTGCGACTACCTCGCCGCGTGCGCCTCTCGCTGGCCGTGGAACGAGCTGATGACGGTGTGGTTCGTCACCTCGCGCGGGTTGATCGACGGCTCGCGCAAGCCGCACACGCCCTTCAGCCCCGGCGCGGTGCCGTAGCGCGCCCCCGCCGGGCGATGAGGCTGGACGAAGCGACTCGCAGGGCTCACCCTTCGGTGATGCTCGAAGGCGCTCTGGAGGACTGGTTCTACGAGGTGAAGGCGCGCCGCGCCCAGCTCGAGGCGGCGGCGCTCGCGGAGGTCAGGCGGTGGGTGTGGTTCAAGGGGTTGACCTGCCCGCTCGACCCAGAGCCCTTTCGGTGGGAGCGCGCCGGCCTCCGCCTCGCGCGGAAGGTCCCGTGCCCGGGAGCGTTGCCCTCGGCCCGCGTGGGCCATTTCGAGTGCGGGCTGGACGACGCCGAGCGCCTGGTCGTTCAGCGCCAGTACGCTACCGAGGCCTCGCCGTCGGTCGAGCTGGTATTCCACCGGCCCGCCGTCATTCGCACCGTGCGCTTCGCCGACGTCGACCACGACTTCACCCCACCTCACGGAGTTCGGGAGCTGCGGCTGGAGGAGGGGCGGGTGGTCGAGAAGGCCGGCTACAGCAACCTCGCGATGTGGCCCCGGCGTGAGCTGACGCCGGCCGACATCGCCGCGCTGAAGGAGGCGCCCGCGCACTTGCGGACGGTGTTGCACGAGCGCTTCATCTGGGAAGCGGGGCGGTTGGTGCGCGCCGAGATGCTGGGGCACGCGTGGGTCGTCGTCAGCCATCTGGAGTTCAAGCCCAACGGCCGGCTCCTGCGCGTGTGGAGGCCCAACCCGAGGACGCCCTCGGGGCGTCAGCTGATGTGGGGGAAGAAGCTCGACGCGTGACCGGGTGACGCTCAGTCGAGCAGCATCTGCGGCATCACCGCCAGCAGCGCGGCGCCGCGCGCGACGGCCGTCTGCGGGTCGGCCTCGATGTCGAGCGGCACGCCCAGCGTCCTGGCCACCGCCTCGCGCACCATGGGCACGAACGTCGTCCCGCCGATGAGCATCACCGAGGCCAGCTCCTTCGGGCGCACGTTGGCCGCGACGATGGTCTCGGCCGCCACCGTCATCGAGCGGTCGACCAGCTCCTTCCACGGGGTGACCATGTGCTCGCGCTTGACGATGACGTCGAGGTTCCGCCGCTGCCCGGCGGTGCCCAGCGCGTCGGGCACCAGGAAGCGCGCCTCTTTCGCGCCCGAGAGCGCGCGCTTCACCAGCTCGCACTGCCGTTGGATTCTGTCGAACAGCAGCACGTCCTTGGTGACGTCGACGCTGGCCTGGCCCCAGAGCACCGACGCCACGTGCCGCGCGAACGAGAGGTCGAAGTCGTTGCCGCCCAGGCAGTCGTCGCCCCCGGCCGACCGCACGCTGACGCGCGCGCCCTGCCGCTGCACCACCGTGGTGTCGAGCGTGCCGCCGCCGAAGTCGTAGACCATGGAGGGCGCCTCGGAGGCGCCGGCTCCGGCCAGGCCTCGCGCCAGCGCCCCGGCCACCGGCTCGGACAGAATGCGCAGCACCTCGAGCCCCGCCATGCGGCCGATGCGCAACATCGCCTCGCGCACCTCGGGCCCCGCCGCCACCGGCACCGTCATGAAGCACTTCTTCACCGGCCGGCCCATGCGCGCCTCCGCGCGCTCCTTCAGGTAGCGCACGATGAAGCTCGCGACCTGGCTCGCAGTGTACTCGCCCGACGACGTCACCACGCTGACCTCGCCGGCGCCCGCGCCCTTGAGCTTGAAGACCGAGGCCGCGTCGAGCACCCGCGCCGCCGGGCTGTCGAGCGGCCGCGCGATGACGCGCTTGATGCCGACGATGGTGTTCACCGGGTCGGTCGCGCGCATGCGCTCGGCGTCGTGGCCCACCAGCACCGGGCCCGTGCGGGGGAAGTACACCACGCTGGGAATGCACGAGTCGCCGCGCCCATCGAGCGCGTAGTGAAACTTGCCGTCCACCACGAGGGCCGCCGTCGAGAACGTGGTGCCGAGATCGATTCCGAGGATGGGCTCAACCGCCGCCATGATGATCTCTCATCGGCACGCGCGCGCTTCGCCACCAGAAACCGGGGTCGTCAGAAAGGTGACGCGCCGCCGCTACTTCATTCGCACACAGGCACCTGCGCCGCCGTCCACCCGCACACAGGTGAACCCGGCGTCGGGCAGGCACTCCTGACCCTGGGGCGCGCTGGCGTCGCAGGGCAGCCCCTCGAGCTCGTAGTTGCCGAACAGCGAACAGCCCGCGGCGAAGAGCATCGTCGCCAAGAGGAGCACCACCAACGCGCGCATGGCTGGCTCCCTTAGCACGCGCTCACGGCCCGACGGTGACCAGCGTCTCTTTGCCGAAGTCGATCACCCGGCGCGCGACCTCGAGCACGTCGTCGGCGGTGACGGCCTCCATCTCGTCGGCGTAGCGCAGGTAGCGCTCGGGCCCCAGGCCGTAGCAGGCGTCGAGCGCCATGGTGGCCGCGCGCGCGCCGTTTCGCTGCAGGCCGATCTGCTGCGAGCCGACCAGATAGCGGGTGGCGCGCAGCAGCTCGTCCTTGCCGACCGGCTGCTCCTTGAGCTTCTGCAGCTCGTCGCGCATGCCCGCGAGCGCGGCGTCGACCTTCTCGGGGCTGGTCGCCATGTAGACGGCGAAGTACCCGGGGTCGACGCCCTCGAGGGTGGTGGCCGAGACCGAGTAGGCCATCGAGCGCTTGTCCCGCAGCTCGATGAAGAGGCGCCCGCTCTGGCCCGACAGCAGCGTCGCCAGCACCTCGAGCGGCCGGCGCCAGGGGTCGGTCACCCGCGCGCCGGGGAACCCGAGGATGAGCTGAGTCTGGGCCTTCTGCAGCGTGCGTGAGGCGCGCCGCGGCCCTTCGACCGGCGGCTCGTGCGGAATCTCGGGCGTGCCGGGCGCGCCGCGCGAGGCGCCGAAGGCCCGCGTCGCCGCCTCGATCACCGCGTGGGTGTCGACGTCGCCCACCACCGCCAGCGTCAGGCGCGAGGGGTCGAAGTACTTCTGATGAAAGGCCCGCAGCGCCTCGGGGGTCAGCGCCTCGAGCGACGCCGGCTCGCCCGAGAGCGAGAGCCGGTACGGGTGCCGGGTGAAGAGCGTCCTGGCGAAGAGCTCGAAGGCGACGGCCGAGGGCCGATCTTCGCGGGCGGCGATGTCCTGCAGCTGGAGCTTGCGCTCGCGCGCCACCTCGGCCTCGGGGAACGAGGGGTGGTTGAAGATCTCTGAGAAGAGGTCGAACCCGCGCTCGAAGTGCTTCGAGAGGAACTCGGCGCGCACCGACATCGAGCTGCGGCCGCCCATGGCGTTGACCGAGCCGGCGAGCGAGTCGACGAGGTGCGAGATCTGCTCGGCCTCGTAGCTGGCGGTGCCGCGCGTCATGGTGCGCGCCAGCAGCGAGGTGATGCCGTTGTCGGCGGCCGTCTCGTAGCGCAGCCCGCCCAGCAGGCTCGCCCGCATGCTGAACAGCGGCACCGCGCGCTCCTCGCGCACGAGGATGGTGGCGCCCGAGGCGAGCGTCTGCACGGTGAGCCCCGGCCGCTCCTTGCGCGCGGCGCCCATGGTGCGCAGCGGCCTGTTGGCGGCCATGTTGCGGGCGGGCAGCGGCTCGGGGCGCTCCTTCGCGACCCGGGCGAGCACGGCGCGCGCGCTGGCCTCGGTGAAGCTCGCGCCCTTCGGCAGCAGGCCCGACACCGAGGCGCGCTCGAAGGTGAGGTACCGCGCGGCCACCTCGCGCACCTTCGCGGTCGTCACCTGTGAGATGGCCTCGTAGTACTGGGCCTCGCGCTCGATGCCCCCCATGGTGGACTCGTAGCTGCCCAGCTTGCGCGCCACGCCCTGCACCGTCTCGCGCTGGTAGACCGCGTCGGCCTCGATGAGCGACTTCACCGTGTCGAGCTCGGCCTGATCGACCTCGACCGCCGACATGGTGGCCAGCACCCGGGCGGTCGCCTCGAAGCCGTCTTCCACCGCGTCGGTGCTGACCAGCAGCGACGCCGCGAACAGGCCCGGCTCCTTCGGCGTCCACGCCCAGGCGCTCACGTCCTTCACCAGGCCGCGCTTGCGCTTGACCTCGAGCGAGAGCCGCGACGCGTCGCCCTGGCCCACCAGCATCGCGAAGACGTCGAGCGCCGGCGCGTCGGGGTGATCGACCCCCGGAATCTGGAAGGCCAGGTGCAGCCACGACTCCTTGACGTCGTCGGTGGTGAGGCTGACCCGCACGTCGTCGAAGCGCGGCTCGCCGGGCCTGGGGCGCCGCGCGACCGTCGGCCGGCTCCAGTCGCCGCCCAGCAGCTCGTCGGCCCAGGCGCGCAGCTGCGCCTCGGTGACGTCGCCCACGGCCGAGAGCACGATGTTCGAGGGCGTGTAGTGCTTCGCGTAGAAGGCCAGCACCCGCTCGCGGGTGTGGCTGCGCACGTCGGCCTCGAACCCGATGACCGGCCGCCCGTAGGGGTGCACGCGAAACGCGCTGCCGAAGAGCGCCTTCGAGGCGCGCCGCGAGGGCATGTCGTGGCTGCGCTTGATCTCTTCGCACACCACCTCGATCTCTCGGCCGAGCTCGTCGGGGTCGAACGCCGAGTGGCGAATGGCGTCGGCCAGCACGTCGAGGCCCTCGCGCGCGAAGCGGCTGGCCATCACCACGTGGTAGACGGTCTGGTCGAAGCTCGTCCACGCGTTGATCTCGCCGCCGTGGGCCTCGACGCTGCGGGCGATCTCACCGGGGCCGCGGCGGGCGGTGCCCTTGAAGAGCATGTGCTCGTGCAGGTGCGCCAGGCCGACCTCGTCTGGCGTCTCGTCGGCGCTGCCCACCTTCACCCAGAGCTGAAAGGCGGCGACCGGGGCGGCGTGATTCTCTTCGAGGACGACGGTGAGCCCATTGGGCAAGCGGAATCGTGACGCCATTTCGGCTGACGCTCGCATTCTCGCTCCACCGAAGGAAGAGGGTTAGGGTCACCCTCAGGGGCTTATGGCCGTGACCGATGATCCGCTCTTCGAGCTGCGGGAAGAGCTGAACGACGAAGACGAACCGCTGTTCGGGCCTGCGCCGGCAAAGAAGCCGGCGACGGGCGGGTTCGTCGCGCCGGTCAACGGCGCCGCGGTGCCTTCCCCGCCTGCCGGGCCCCCTGCGCCGACCGGCGCGCCACCGCCGCTGCCGCCGCCGCTGCCGAAGAAGCCGAGCGGGCAGACGGGCGCCTTCCAGCCCGCCACCTCGCCCCCGACGCC
>JACSRE010000197.1 GCA_014879945.1 Myxococcus sp. | reverse complement strand
CGTCCGCACCGCGCGAACGGGCGGCGCCGCCCCCGGCCGCGCCCGGCCCGTGCGCACCTCGCGCAGCGCCGAGGACCCCGCCATCGCCGCCAAGAAGCGCCGGCGCGTCTTCATCATCGCCGGCAGCGCCCTCGCGGTGGTGATGGCCCTCTTCGTCGGGTACCGCGCCATCGCCAAGAAGAAGGCCGAGGCAGACGCGGTGATCGCCGCGGGCATCGCCGCGCAGCGCCGGGAGCTCACCACGGCCTTCCAGGAGGCCAAGAACCTCACCAAGGAGGGCAAGTGGGTCGAGGCGAAGGCGCGCCTGGAGCAGATCGTCGAGTTCGACCCGAAGTTCGAGGCCAAGTCGATCGCCACCTACCTCGAGCGGGCCAACACCGAGATCCCCAACGAGCAGGCGCTCGAAGAGGCCGCCGCGGCGCTGACCGCGAACCAGCTCGGCAAGGCCTCGCTCGCGCTGGGTCGAATCAAGAACACCATGATGGAGCGGCGCGAGAACGAGCTCAAGGAGCAGCTGCAGACGAAGCTGGGCGACAAGGTGATCGACGCCCGCAAGCAGCTGTCGGCGAGCCCGCGAGATCTCACGGCGATGGAGCAGGTCAAGGCCATGGCCGAGGACGTGTTGGTAGCCCGCCCCGACGATCGCGACGCCCCCGACATCAAGCGGCAGGCCGAAGACAACATCAACCGCATCAAGAACCCGAACCTGCCGGCCGCGATCCCCGAGACGCCGCACCTCGAGGTGATTCAGCGCTTCCGCAACGGCGATCAGTCGGGCGCGATGTCGCTCGCGCAGGCCTGCGCCGCCAAGAACGCCCAGTGCCGGGCGCTCGAGGCGCAGATCAAGGAGTTCGACACCAAGAACAAGAACCTCGAGAACCTGTCGTCGGCCGAGCTGCGCAACCTCTACCTGCTCGACAAAAAGATCGCCGGCGGCTCGTCGAGCGATCTGTCCAAGCAGCTGCGCACGCGCCTGGCGACGGTCTTCTACAAAGAGGCCTCGAACGCGAAGACGGTGCGCAACTGGGTGGTGGCCATTCAGAAGGCGCAGACGGTGCTCGAGGTCGATCAGGGGCACCCCGGCGCCAACGCGATCATCCAGGAGGGGCGGCAGCAGGCCCACGACATCTACCTGCGCGGCTACCAGCTGCGTGAGACGAGCCCCGACGAGGCCGGCCGGCTCTTCAAGGAGGTGATCATGATGACGCCGCCCGACGACACCGATCACCAGAAGGCGAAGTCGCGGCTCGAGGAACTCCAGCGGCAATGAAGCAGGGCGATCTCTTCGGTCGCTCGCCTGGGCCCACGCCAGAGGCGTCACCGGCGCGCGCCCCATCGCCTCCCACCCCCGCGCCGGCGCCGCCCACGCGAGCGGTCGAGGCTCCCGCCAGCGCGCCGGCGGCCACCGAGGCCCCGGCCCGACCGGTGCCTGCCTGGAGGAAGCCCGCGCCCGAGCCCCCGACCCGCCGGATCTTGACGGTCTCGGAGCTGACCGCCCAGCTGAAGGACGCGGTCGAGCCCGGGTTCTCGCGGCTGATCGTGCGGGGCGAGGTGACGGGGTTTCGCGGGCCCAACGTGCGCGGCCACCTCTACTTCTCGATCAAGGACGCCGGCGCGCAGCTCGACGTGCGGGTCTGGCAGACGCTGGCGAAGACGCTGCGCTTTCAGGTGCGCGACGGCCTCTCGCTGCTGATCGAGGGCGGGCTCAACCTGTACGAGGTGCAGGGGCGCTACAGCCTCATCGCCCAGAAGCTCGAGCCCGAGGGCGTCGGGGCCATGGCGCTGGCCTTCGAGCAGCTCAAGGCGAAGCTCGTCAAAGAGGGGCTGATCGGCGAGGGGCGCACCAGGCCCAGGCGCCCGCTGCCCATGCTGCCGCGGCGCATCGGCGTCGTCACCAGCTCGTCGGGCGCGGCGTGGCGCGACTTCCTCAAGGTGCTGCACCGGCGTCACCCGGGGGCGTCGGTGTTGTTCTGCAACGCCCGCGTCCAGGGCGACGAGGCGCCGCTCGAGATCGCGCGCGGGCTGCGGTGGCTGGCGCGCACCGACGTGGACGTGATCGTGGTGACGCGCGGTGGCGGCTCGGCGGAGGATCTGTGGACCTTCAATGAGGAGCGGGTGGTGCGGGCGATCTTCAACAGCCCGATCCCCGTCATCTCGGCCGTCGGCCACGAGGTCGATGTCACCCTGGCCGATCTCGTCGCCGATCACCGTGCCCCGACGCCCAGCGGCGCAGCCGAGATGGTGGTGCCCGAGGTGGCCGACCTTCAGCATCGGCTGCGCACCACGCGGCGGCGCCTCGCGCAGGCGGCCGCGCGCCGGGTGCTCGAAGCCCGCCACCAGCTGCAGGCCGCCCGCGGCGCGCTGGCCGACCCGCGCCGCCAGCTCACCTCCCACCGCCTGCGGCTGTCTGATCTCGCCGAGCGGCTGCGGCGCGCCGAGGAGCGGCAGGTGCGCACGCGGCAGCGCGCCCTCGCAGAGCTCGAGGCGCGGCTGGGTCGGCTGCGGCCTCAGAACCGGCTGGCCGAGCGGCGGGCGGCCTTCGCCACCCTGTCGGCGCGGGTACGCGGAGGCCTCTCACGGCGGCTTCGCGACGAGCGCGCGCGCCTGTCGCGGCTGCGGCTGTCGCTCGAGCGCGCCACCCCACGCCCGCACCTGCGCGAGGCCAGGCGCCGCATCGACGCGGCGGGCGACGCGCTCCCGGTGGCCTTCCGGCGGCGGCTGGAGCGCGACCGCAGGCGGCTCGAGGCCTTGAGCGCCCGCCTCGACGCGCTGAGCCCGCTCAAGGTGCTGGGGCGCGGCTACGCGATCGTCGCGCGCGAGGGCGTCGTGGTGCGGCGCGCGGCAGACGTCACGCGCGGAGATCTGTTGACGGTGCGCCTCGATCGAGGCGATTGGCTCGAGGTGCGCGTCGAGTCGCGCGCCGATGGCAAGGACCAGGGGTGAGACGTGGCGAAGCCGGCGCAGACGGGCGGGAAGGTGCAGTACGACGAGGTCGTCAAGCGGCTCGAGTCGATCGTCGAGGCGCTCGAGGGCGGTGAGCTCTCGCTCGAAGACTCGCTGGAGCGCTTCGCCGAGGGCATCACCCTGGTGAAGCAGGGCGAGGGGCTCCTCACCGACGCAGAGAAGCGCATCGAGCAGCTCCTCTCGGAGGACGGCCGCACCGCCCCCATCGACGTCAAGGAGCTCCCGGCGGCCGCGGCGCAGACGCCGGCGCGGGCCCCCGCCGCCGCTGCGCCCAAACGGCAGGCCCCTGCCGCCGAGGACGACGACGTGCCCTTCTAAGCAGACAGGTGCGTTCACCGCCGCGGCGTGACAGATGCGGCCAATGGCCTTCGACCTGTCCTCCTGGCTCCCGGGCGCGCAGCAGCGCGTGGAGCGCCTGCTCGCCGACCGCATGCAGACCATCGCGACGAGAACCCCGATGCGCCTCGCCGAGGCCATGCGGTACTCCCTCCTCGACGGCGGCAAGCGGCTGCGGCCCGTCCTCTGCCTGGCGTTCGCGGACGCGCTGGGCGGCGGGGGCGCGATGGCCGACGACGGCGCCTGCGCGCTCGAGTGCATTCACACCTACTCCCTGATCCACGACGATCTGCCGTCGATGGACGACGACGATCTGCGCCGTGGGCGCCCGACCAGCCACAAGGCGTACGGCGAGGCCCTGGCGATCCTCGCGGGTGACGCGCTGCTGACCGACGCGTTCACGGTGATCGCGACCGGGCCCGACGCCGAGCTGGTGACCCGCGCGCGCATGGCGAGCACGCTGGCGCTGGCGGCGGGCGCCGGCGGCATGGTGGGCGGGCAGGTGCTCGACATCGCCGACGATCGGCCCGCCGCGCAGGACTACCTGATGCAGCTGCACCGCCTGAAGACGGGGGCGTTGATCACCGCCGCGTGCCAGCTGGGGGTGCTCGCCGCCGGGGGCTCCGAGGCCGCGCTCCGCGCCGCGGCCCGCTACGGCGAAGACCTGGGGCTGGCGTTCCAGATCGCCGACGATCTCCTCGACGCGACCGCGTCGGCGGAGCAGTTGGGCAAGCCGGCCGGGGCCGACGCCGCGGCGGGTCGCTTCACCTTCCCCGCGGTGGTGGGCCTCGAGGCCTCGCGGCGGCTGGCCGCCGAGCTCGTCGAGCGCGCCAAGCAGGCCGTGCAGACCGTCGAGCCGATCGCCGGCCCCCTCGCGGCCCTCGCCGACTACTCCGTGGAGCGCACCCGTTGAGCTTGTTGGAGCGCATCGACTCTCCGGCCGACGTCCGGGCGCTGCCGAGCCAGGCGTTGCCCGGGCTGTGCGCCGAGCTGCGGGAGGCGATCGTCGAGGTGTGTGGGCAGGTCGGCGGTCACCTGGGCGCGTCGCTCGGCGCGGTGGAGCTGACCGTCGCGCTCCACCGCGTGTTCCACAGCCCCGTCGATCGGCTCGTCTTCGACGTCGGGCACCAGGCGTATGCGCACAAGCTCCTCACCGGGCGCCGCGCGAGGCTCCCCACGCTCCGCCAGGCAGGCGGGCTGGCGCCGTTCCTCGACCCGTCGGAGAGCGCGCACGACGCCTTCGGCGCGGGCCACGCGTGCACCGCCATCTCGGTCTCGGTCGGGCTGCTCGAGGGCCTGCGGCTGACGGCGCAGCCGGGCCACGTGGTGGCGATCGTGGGCGACGGCGCGCTGACGGGGGGCTTGTCGTTCGAGGGCCTGAACCACGCCGCGGTCGCGTCGGGCCCGCTCACCCTCGTGATCAACGACAACGGCATGAGCATCTCGCAGAACGTGGGCGCGGTGCACGGCCTGCTGTCGAGCGACGCCCGCCGCTTCTTCGAGTCGCTGGGGTTCGTCTACGTGGGGCCGCTCGACGGGCACGACGTCGACGGGCTGATCGAGGCGCTCCGGCAGGCGAAGGCGTCGTCGAAGCCGGTGGTGCTGCACGCGCGCACGCAGAAGGGCAGGGGGTTCTCACCGGCCGAGGCCGACCTCCGCACGCGCGGGCACGCCATGGGGCCCTACGAGCTGCGCGCGGGCAAGCTGGTGCGGGCGCGGCCGGGCCAGACGACCTGGTCTGACGCGTTCGCGGCGCTCCTCGAGGCGCGCATGGAGCGCGACCCCGCGCTGGTGGTGATCACCCCCGCGATGGTCGAAGGCAGCTCGTTGTCGGCCCTGCAGGCGAGGTTTCCCCGGCGCGTCTTCGACGTCGGCATCGCCGAGCAGCACGCCGTGACGTTCGCGGCGGGGTTGGCGAAGGCGGGCGCCAGGCCGGTCGTCTGCGTGTACTCGACGTTCCTGCAGCGCGCGTACGATCAGCTCGTCCACGACGTGGCGCTCCCGCGGCTGCCGGTGATCTTCGCCATCGATCGGGCGGGGCTGGTCGGGGCCGACGGCGCGACCCACCAGGGCAGCTTCGACGTGTCGTTCCTGCGTCCGTTGCCGGGCTTGTCGATCACCTCGCCGGTGTACGCCGACGACCTGGCGGAGCTGCTCGACGCGGCGGTGGCGCGCTCGGGGCCGTCAGCCCTTCGGTTTCCCCGGGGGGTCGTCACCGGGGCGCGGCCGAAGGAGGTCCTCCCGCCGCCCCAGACCCGGTGGCTGGTGCGCGCCCAGGCGCCGTCGCTCGTCTTCGTGACGTCGGGCGTGCTGGGGCTCCAGGCCGTCGAGGCGTGCGGTGGGCAGCCCTGGGCGGTGCTCGACGCCGGCGACGTCGCGAACCTCGACCGGCAGCGGGTCCGCGAGGCGGCGCGGAGCGGCGCGCTGCTGCTCGCCGAAGAGGCGATGCCGCGCGGTGGGCTGGCTGACGCGGTGCTCGAGGTGCTCGCCGACGAGGGGCTCTGCCCGCGCGTCGGCCGCGTCAGCCTGCCGGGAGATCGCTTCGTGCCCCATGGCGAGGCCAACGCGCAGCGCCGCGCGCTCGGCCTTCACGCCGATGGGCTGCGCGCCGCAGGCCGTGCGCTCCTCGAACAGGGGCCGCGATGAAGAAGGAGCGCCTCGACCTGCTGGTGGTGGAGCGCGGCCTCGCCGAGAGCCGCACCCGCGCGCAGGCGCTCATCCTCGCGGGGCAGGTGGTGGTGGACGATCAGCGCGTGGACAAGCCGGGCACGAGGGTCTCGGTCGAGGCCGAGCTGCGCCTCAAGGGCGAGGTGCTGCCCTTCGTGTCGCGCGGCGGCCTCAAGCTCGAGGCGGCGCTGAAGCAGTTCTCGGTCGACGTCACCGGCGCCGTCTGCGCCGACATCGGCGCGAGCACCGGCGGCTTCACCGACTGCCTGCTCCAGCGGGGCGCCCTCCGGGTGCACGCCATCGACGTCGGCTACGGCCAGCTGCACGAGAAGCTGCGCAAGGACCCGCGCGTGCTGAGCCGCGAGCGCGTCAACGCCCGCCACCTGACCGACGACGACCTGCCCGAGCCCGTCTCGGTGATGGTGATCGACGTGAGCTTCATCTCGCTGACCCTGGTGCTGCCGGGGGTGCTGCCGAAGCTGGCCGAGCGCGGCGTGCTGGTGGCCCTGGTGAAGCCGCAGTTCGAGGTCGGCCCGGCGCAGATCGAGAAGGGCGGGGTGGTGCGCGACGCCCAGGCGCGCCGTGAGTCGATCGAGCGCATCGCGCGCTTCGTGCAGGAGCAGGGGCTGGCCGTGGTGGGCCTGATGGACTGCCCGGTGCCAGGGCCCGCTGGAAACGTCGAGGCGCTGTTGGTGGCCCGCCGCGCCTGACGCGTCAGCGGTTGGAGCCCTTCAGCAGGCGGTACTGCATCAGCCCGAGCGGGCGCACCTGATCGACGCCGACCCGCATCCACGGCTGGCCGTTGTCGTCGACCGCGAGGAAGAGCGAGTCGGCGGGCTGGGTGCCGCCCTGGACCGCCAGCGTCCACAGATCGCCGCTGGGCGGCGCGTCGACGGCGATGATCTCGGTCGGGAACGAGAGCGACTGGCCCGAGGGGATGGGCGCGTTGAGCAGGTAGAAGTCGTTGCCCCTGCCCGGCACCACGCCGATGGTGATGAGGCTGCCGGTCGGTCGCACCGGCTCTCGCGGGTCGCTGATGCCGAAGTTCTTCACGCGACCATCGGAGGCGCCCAGGAAGTAGGTCGCGAAGCCCCCCACCACGGCGATGTAGTTGCCGCGCGAGAAGGGCACCAGCGTCTGCAGCTCGCCCTGGAAGGTGGGGCTGGTCCACCGTCGGGCGGCGCTCTGACAGCCCGAGGTGTTGGTCGCGCAGGCCAGCACGGTCGTCGAGAGCTGGTCGTCGCTCCCGACCGTCAGCAACGGCGCGTAGAACAGCGTGCCGTCTTCCTTGAACGCGCCCACCGGCTTGATGGGGCGGTTCATCGGGTTGGGGAAGTCGAAGGACAGCACCGCCGGCGGGTTGGGGCCGTTGACCAGCAAGCCGTTGCTGTAGTCGTAGACGAGCACGGCGATGACGCCCTGCCGCGAGCCCAGGCGGAACTGCCATGACGAGGTGAAGACGCGCCGCGTGCCGGGGTCCACGACCGGGTCGCTGTTGAACTGGCCCGGGTAGCCGGTGTCGAACGGGCCCTGCAGCGTCGTCCACATCATCGAGCCCTCGTTCATCGCCGGGCGCGCGCGCAGGCGCATCACCTGGGCCTTGGTACCCGCCGAGGGATCTTCGATGGTGATGATCGCGTCGCCTTCGATGGGCGAGACCGACAGCCGCGAGATCTCTCCGCGGAAGGTCGAGAGCACGTTCAGGTTGCCGTCGAACGAGAACGCGCCGACCTGCGGCATCCACAGCCAGCGGGTGCCCGAGGTCGTGTTGCGATCGGTGATGTCGGAGCTGAAGTCACAGTTGAAGGGGATCGCCTCGTTCACCGCCACGATGGTGCCGTTGGAGTCCACCCGCAGCAGCGCGCGGCCCGTCTGCGTCGCGGCGCACCCGATGAAGGTCGTCGGCTGCCCAGCCACGCCGCCCTCGGCCACGAAGGCGTCGGGCAGCGTCTGCCGGCCCATGTCGGTGCGCACCGAGTCGACCGGAAGGAAGGTGAGGCTGAGCGGCTGCGAGGTGCCTTCGCGCGCGGTGAAGCCGCCGTCGGCCAGCGTGTTCACCTCTTCGCAGATGACCTTCGCCGAGAGCGACAGCGGGGTCGAGAACCCACGCATCGGATAGATGGGGTTGAGCAGGGCAGGGAGGATCTCCCAGTTGGTGGGCTCGCCGGTGTAGCGCGCGTCCATCAAGAAGTTGCCGCTCTCGAGGATCTGCACCTGCCCCACCTTCTTGCAGCCCATGGTGGTGACGGAGCCCTTGATGCTGGGCGCCACCACCGTGGTGCTGGGCAAGGTGAGGAACGCGCGCGGCGGTGCTGGCGGAACTGGCGGCGGTGGGTTCTCTGGAGGACAGCCCATCAAGCAGAGGGCTGCCACCACGACTCCGCTCAGCAGTCGGCGCATTTACTTCTCCAGCACGATGAACTCGACGCGGCGATTCAGCTCTCGGCCCCGCGCGGTCAGGTTGGGTGCGATCGGTTTGGTGTCACCATACCCCACCGCGTCGAGCCGCCTGGGCTCGATGCCCTGTGCGATGAGGTAGTCCACCACCGCACGCGCCCGCTCTTCGGAGAGCGTCTGGTTGGCGGCCTTGGCGCCCTTGTTGTCGGTGTGGCCCTCGACCGAGACGCGCTTGACGTTGTTGCGCACGATGACGTCGACCACCTGCTGCAGGAGCTCGAACGAGTCGGTGAGGATGGTGGCCTTGCCGGTGGCGAAGTGCACCTGCTGGAGGATCTCGATCTTGTCGCCCTTGAAGACGACCAGCATCTTCTTCGGCATCGCGCTGAAGTCGAACGCCACCTGCATGCGCGCGCCGGCCGAGATCTGCACCTCGCGGGTCTTCGACAGGAAGCCCTCGGCGGTGGCCGTGACGGTGTAGGTGCCGGCGGGGAGCTCGAGCTCCTTCGGGCCGCTCTCGAGCGTCTCGATGGTGGCCTCGGTCGCGCCCTTGAAGACCACGGTGGCCTTGACCGGCTTCTTCTTGCTGCTGGCCGAGACCTCGAAGACGCCCTTCTTCACGTCTTCTTCGAGGGCGATCTCGACCTTCGCGGTCTTGCCGGCCTCGAGCGCCACGCTCTGCTCGGCGGGCTTGAAGCCATCACGCGTGACCGAGAGCTTCGCGGCCTTGCTGTCAGCCAGCTCGAGCGTGGTGAAGCGACCCTGGGCGTCAGAGGCGCTGGGCAGCACGCCGGCGACCGCGATCACCGCACCGGCGATGGGCGCCTTCGTGGCGGCGTTGATCACCGTGCCCTCGACGCGGGCCTTCGCGATCTCGACCTTCTGCTCGACCTTGCGCTCGCGAACCGTCTCGACGGTCTTGGTCTCGCCACGCTGGAACGGATCGATGGCGAAGCTGGCGCCGACGAAGAAGTTCCACGGCGGCGTCGCGGGCACGCCCAGGCCGACGTTGCGCGTCAGCCCCAGGTTCACGCCGGTCAGCAGCGTGAGGTCCTTCACCGCGGTGACCTTCAGGCCCAGCCCCAGCGCCTGCGGCATGGCGGCCGCCACTGGCACCGTCGAGCCGTCGGGGCCCGTCAAGAGGCCGCTCGGCACGCCCAGCGGCGCCGCGAGGGTGTACTCGAGAAACGGCGTGACGATCGGCAGCGGCACCTCGAGCGACGCGGCGAAGTTGAAGCGGTTGAAGCGGTTGATGCCGAGCGCGAACTCTTCAGAGGCGTTGAGGCGCTGGGTGACGAGGTTGGCCGTCGAGTCGAGCGTGAAGCCGAACGCCGCCGTCGCGATCAGCGGCACCTTCGGCGAGAGCGTGCGCACGTCGTAGGTCACCAGGGCGGTAGGCTTGAAGCCGACCGCGAACCGATCGATGCCCTGATTGCCGACGCCCGAGAAGGTGAGCAGGCGAAGATCGATGCCTGCGTGCAGCCCCCTGGCCCACTCGTTCGAGGCCTTGATGCCGAGCGTCAGGTCGCCCAGCGCCTGAATGAGGTTCGGGGAGGTGCGGTTGTTGGTGTTCGCCGCGGCGCTGTAGCCCACGTACACCTCGCCGAAGCTGAACGGCTGAAAGCTGGCGGCGAAGGTGATGCCCGAGCGGATGTTCTGGGCGTTGCGGACCGGGAAGTCGACCTGGTTGAGGTACTCGCCGAGGAAGCCCACGCGCACCAGCCCCTTGGGGCCCATGCGCGCGCTGGGGACGAAGGCCGTGCCCATCGTCACCTGGCCGAGCGTCACGCGGGCGTTGCCGGGGGTGTCGAGGCTGGTGATCCACGTCGAGGGGCTGTGCGGCTCGGTGCCGGGGAGGAAGGTCTCTTTCTTCGAGACGATCGGCAGCTTGTCGTCGGCCGGGTCCGCCTTGCCGGTCGCGGCCTTGAGGCGCTCTTCCGTCTTTGCCTTGGCGTCCGAGGCGGGCGGCGCGGCGGGCGCGGCCGCGGCAGGGGCCGTCGTCTTCTTCGCTGGCTCCGAGGCCGCAGGGGGCGGCGCGGCGGGCGTGGTCGGCTTGGCAGGAGGAGCGGTGAAGGGGCTGCTCCACTCGTCTCCCGTCTGGGCCAGAGGGGTGGATGCCAGCAGGAGTCCAATGAGGAGGAGTGTACGGTGCATGGGTCCGATGTGGGTTGCGGCCGGCGCGGACTCTACCCGCGACCTTGCTACACTGCGAGCGTGTCTTCTGGGCGCGTGTTGATTCTTGGGGGGCGGACGCCGGGGCTCGCGGCCGGCCTCGAGGCGCGCGGTTTCCGGTGTGAAGCCGCCGCCCGGCCCGCCGAGGCCCTCAAGGCGGTGGCCCGCAGCCGGCCCGACGCGATCGTGATCTCGCTCCCAGCGCGCTCGGCCTCGACGGCGCTCGAGGCCCTGCGCCAGAGCCCTCAGGCGCGCGGGGTGCCGCTGGTCTTCGACGGCAGCCGGGTGGCGGCGCGCAGCCTCGGCAGGCTCGACGTCGACGTCGTCGCGCGCTCGCTCGAGGAGCTCGAGCAGCAGCTGCTGGCGGGCATTCGCGCCCGGCGCGCGGCCGATCGCGACGAGCTGGTGCGGCGAAGGCTCGAGCTCTTGCTCGACGTCACCCGCGCGGCCACCGATCGCCAGGCGCTCTCGAGGCTGGCCACCGTGGTGGCGCCCCGGCTCCGCGACGCCCTGGGCTGCGAGGAGCTCAAGGTGCTGCAGCTCGAGGGCGAGGGGCCCCGGCGCGCCTACCTCGTCGACGCCGACTCCCGCATGCCCATCGACCTGGCGCTGGCGCCCACGGTCCGCGCGGCCATCGAGACGCGCGCGCCCGCCGGCGGCGACGGCACCTGGGTCTACCCGGTGCCCCACGAGCCCGCGGCCTTCGCGGCGCTGGTGATCAAGCGCGTCGCCCTCCTCGAGCAGGAGGAGCGTGACTTCATCTCGGCCATCTGCGTCGCGCTCGCCAACGTCGCCGAGCACGTTCAGGCGCAGGCGTCGGTCTCCCGCACCCAGACCACCCTCGAGTCGGCGTACCTCGAGCGCTTCAAGGAGCTGCAGGAGGCCAACCTGCGGCTCAAGGCCTTCGACCGCCGCAAGAACGAGCTGATGGCCGTGCTCAGCCACGACCTGCGCGCGCCGCTCAACGTGCAGCTGGGGCACGCCCACCTCCTCCTCACCGATGCCTCTCTGCCGCCAGGGCTCAAGCACTCGGCCGAGGCGATCCAGCGCTCGAGCCGCAAGATGCTGGCGCTGGTCGAGTCGCTCCTCGAGAGCAGCCGCGATCAAGACGGTCGCATCGTGCTCTTCACCAAGGCGATGGACGTCTCGGAGATCTGCCAGGAGGCCGTCAACGACCTGCAGATCCTCGCGCGTGAGAAAGGCGTCGCGCTGCGCGCCGAGGCGCCCATGAGCCTCGAGGTCGTCGGCGACGAGCAGAAGATCCGCCAGGTGCTCCAGAACCTCATCACCAACGCCATCAAGCATGCCGTCGGCGCCGGCGCGGTGGTGGTTCGCGCGCGCCGCAAGCCCCAGCCCGACGGTGACGTCGCGCTCGTCGAGGTGCAAGACGACGGCGCGGTGGGCGACCCGAACGATCTGTTGATGGTGTTCGAGCGCTCGACCGGCCTCGGCCTGACCATCTGCAGGGACTACGTCGAGCGTCACGGCGGCGAGATCTGGGCCGAGGCGCCAACCGAAGGCGGCGCGCGGTTCTCGTTCACGCTCCCCATTCGCACCGACAAGCCCGAGCGCCGGCCCGTCACCGCCGCGGCCGCGCCGCTGGTGCTGTTGGCTGAAGACGACCCCGTCTTCGCGCGGGTCTGCAGCCTGGGCCTCTCGGGCCACTACCGCGTCGAGGTGGCGCACGATGGTGACGAAGCGCTCCGGAAGGCGCGCACGCTCGCGCCCGACATCATCGTGATGGACATCTTCATGCCCAACCGTGACGGGCTCGACGCGCTCACCGAGCTCAAGCGCGCGCCCGAGACCTCCGCGATCCCCGTGCTGTTGATCTCGGGCCACTCCGAGCTCTCCGAGAAGCTGCGCGCGCTCGACCTCGGGCACGTCGACACCCTCACCAAGCCGTTCTCGCTCAGCCAGCTGCTCACGCGGGTGGGCGACACCATGAAGCGCAACACCCGCACGGCGTCTGCGGTTGGGCTGGACCCCGAGACCGGGCTCTTCAACCAGCTCGGGCTCGTCAACCGCCTCGATCAGGAGCTGTCGCGCCGCCGCCCCTTCGATCGCGCGCTCACCGTCGGCGTGCTCAAGCCCTCGGGGCCCGCGGGCGCGAAGATCGCCGCGTGCGCCGGCGTGATCCGCCGCGAGCTGCGGTCCCCCGACGTCGTCGGCCACCTCGGCGGCGGCGTCTTCGCGGTGCTGCTGCCTGAGACGCCGCTCGACGAGGGGCGCCTGCTGGTCGACCGCCTCTGCACCCTCCTCGAGGGAGAGGGGCTGCGCTTCGAGGCGCGCCTCCTCGATGTGCGCGAAGGCCCACAGGGCGCCGACCTCCTGCTCGAACGGCTGCTGGCGTAGCGATGACCGTGCCCGTTAACCTTGGGGCGCTGATGTCGCGTTCGTCGCTGCTGCTGGTGCTGGCGCTGGGCCCCTTCGTCGAGGCCGCGCCACCGAAGCGCCCGGCGGTCGATCTGCAGGCGATGCGCGAGGCCATGGGCACCCCCGCCGACGCCTCGACGCAGTTCCCCAGCGCCGCCTCGTACGCCCACTTTCTCCGCGCGCGCCTCTCGCACCACGAGGGCAACCACCGCAGCGCGATGGATGAGCTGCGGCTCGCCCTCGCGTCGGACGACGCCAACCCCTACCTGCTCACCCAGCTCGCCGAGCAGTACGCCCGCACCTCGGAGCTCGAGCGCGCCGAGGCCCAGCTCAAGCGCGTCATCGATCGCCACCCCGACTACGCCTCGGCGCAGCTGCTGATGGGGCGGGTGCTCTACGAGGCGCAGAAGACGACGCGCGCCCGCGCGCACCTCAACCGGGCCATCAAGCTGCGCCCCAACGACCCCGACGCGTACCTCGTCTTGACCCAGCTGTGGCTCGATCAGGGCAAGGTCGACGAGGCCGTCAAGACGGTGGAGGAGCTCGGCGGGGCCGTGCCCGGTGAGCCCATCGGCTACCGGCGCCTGGGGCTCGCCCTGGCCGAACGCGGAGACCTGGCGCGCGCCGAGCGCCTGCTCACCCGCGCGGTCGAGCGCGATCCCGGAGATCTCGACTGCTGGACGGCGCTCGCGCGGGTGTACGAGTCCACCGGCCGGAGCGACAAGGCCCTCGACGCGTGGAGCCGCGCCGTCGAGCGCGACCCCGAGAACAAAGAGGTGCTCCTCTCGGCCGGGCGCATGGCGCTGCGGGTCGACCAGCCCGCCGAGGCCCGCGCGTACTTCGATCAGCTGCTCTCGCTCGGCCGCGACCCCGAGACGGTGGTCAAGGTCGCCTTCTCGTACCTGGCGATGCACCGCCTCACCGAGGCCGCTGCCGTGCTCGACGCCGCCCGCAGGCACAACGAAGAGCCCCGCCTCCACTTCTACGCCGGCCTGGTGCACGAGCGCGTGCGCGCCTGGGCCAAGGCCGCCGAAGCCTTCGACGGGGTGCCCCGCGATGGCTCCGAGCTGTCCTACGAGGCGCGCCTGCACAAGGCGATGTGTCAGTCGTCGCTGGGCCAGCACAAGCCGGCGCTCGACGCCTTCGCCAGGCTCGCTGAAGAGCGCCCGCAGCTGGGCGGCCTGGTGCCGGCGCGCGCCCGCGCCCTGGAGCGCGCGGGCCGACCCAAAGAGGCCGAGGCGGCGCTGCTGAAGGTGTTTCAGACCAGCAAGACGCCCGAGGTGCTCGACGCGCTGTCTGGCTTCTACGACCGCCAGGGCCGCCAGCACGACGCGGTGGCGCTGTTGACCGACGCGCTGGCTCAGAACGCGGGCGACGAGCCGCTGCTCTTCGCGCTCGCCGCGGCGCTCGAGCGAAAGGGCGACTGGCGGCGGGCGGTCGACACCATGCGGCAGGTGCTCGAGCAGAGCCCCACCAACACCGCGGCCATGAACTTCATCGGCTACACCCTGGCCGACCGCGGCGGCGACCTCGACGAGGCCGAGCGGCTGGTGTCGAAGGCCCTCGACGCGCGGCCCGACTCGGCGGCCTACCTCGACTCGGCGGGGTGGGTGGCCTTCCGGCGCGGGCAGCTCGACCGCGCCGTCAACCTGCTCGAGCGCGCCGTCGCCGAGTCGCCCGATGAGCCGACGCTCCTGGAGCACCTGGCCGACGCGTGCGCGAGGGCCGGCCAGCGACAGCGCGCCGAGGCCGTGCTCAAGCGCGCTCTGGAGTTGTTGACCGCGAGCCCAGACGCCGCCGATCGGCCCGCCCAGCGCAGCGACCTCGAGAAGAAGCTCAAGGGGCTCGGCGGCTGAGCCTGGCTGCGCGCCGAAATCTCTCGTGAAAGTGCATCACTTCGCGCCACCGCGCGTGTAGCGTGCCGCCTCCACGCAAACGGAGGGTGTGCGTGCCTCGACACGACGAAGGGTATTTCTCGGCGAAGGACGGCCTGCGCCTGTTCTGGCGCTCGTCGGTCCCTGACGCAGAGCCGAAGGCCTGGGTCGGCGTCGTGCACGGCTATGGCGACCACTCCGGCCGGTACCGCTGGGTGATCGATCAGCTGGTCGGCGCGGGCTTCGGGGTGATGGCCTTCGACTACCGCGGCCATGGCAAGGCCGATGGCCGGCGGGCCGACTGCGGCGTGTGGGACGAGTACCTGGGCGACCTGCAGGTCTTCTGGGAGAAGCTCCGCGGCGCTGCGCGCTCGCTGCCCACCTTCTTGTTGGCCCACAGCCACGGCGCGCTCATGGCGACCCACTGGGCGACCACCAGAAGCCCCGCCGACCTCAAGGGCCTCGTGCTCTCGGCGCCCTTTCTGCGCATCGCCTTCGAGCCGCCGCCCCTGAAGATCCTCGGCGCGCGGCTGATTCGCGGCATCCTCCCCGGCCTGCACCTGTCGAACGAGCTGAAGGTGGAAGATCTCTCGCGCGACGTGGCCTGGCAGCGGGCCTCGGCCGAAGACCCCATCTACCTGCACGTCACCACGCCTCGCTGGTACTTCGCGGCCACCGGCGCCCAGGAGCGCCTCGCCGGGCGGGGGCGCGACGTCACCGTGCCCCTCTTCGTGGTGGCCGGCACGGGAGACCGCATCGCCTCGATGCCCGCCGCGCGCGCCTTCTTCGACACCGTCGCCTCGGCCGACAAAGCGTGGAAGGACTACCCCGACTTCCGTCACGAGGTGCTCTGCGAGGTGAACAAGGAGCAGCCGATGGGCGACATTGTGGCGTGGATTTCGGACCACCTCTGACGTAGGAACCTCACGCGCTCATGGCCACGAACGACCAAATCAACATCATCGGTAAGGGCATCACCATTCGCGGCAGCCTGACCGGCGGCGGCGATCTCGTCGTCGAGGGCCGCGTCGAGGGCCAGGTGAACCTCAAGAACCACCTCACCATCGAGTCCAGCGGCGTCGTCGAGGCCGACATCAGGGCCGACGAGCTCACCATCAACGGCACCGCCTCGGGCAACATCGACGCGGGCACCAAGTGCAGCATCAACCAGGCGGCCAAGGTCAACGGCGACATCAAGGCCACCCGCGTGGTGATCGAAGACGGCGCGGTCTTCAACGGCTCCATCGACATGGACGTGAAGCTGCCTGACGACATCTGAAGCGCTGACTTTCAACGAACGAAGCACTCTTCGAGGGCGAAGGACGACACATGGCGAACACGATCATCGGCTCGAGCATCGTCATCGACGGAGAGATCTCCGGAGATGAGGACCTCGTGATTCAGGGGACGGTGAAGGGCAAGATCTCGCTCAAGGAGAGCCTCTTCGTCGAGGCCTCGGGCGTGGTCGAGGCCGACATCGAGGTGCAGAACGTCGACATCGCGGGCCGCGTGACCGGCAACATCGGCGCGACCGACAAGGTCGAGCTCAAGGCCGACTGCCGCGTGGTGGGCGACGTGCGCGCGCCCCGAATCCTCATCGCCGATGGGGCGAGCTTCAAAGGCAACGTCGACATGGATGTGAAGGAGCGTTGATTTCATGGCGGCTACCAAGGAGTTCTCGTCGGGCGGAGCGGACAGCACCGTGATCGGCCCCTCGATCCTCATCAGCGGCAAGCTCAGCGGTGACGAAGATCTCACCGTGCGCGGCCGCGTCGAGGGCGAGCTCAACCTGAGCAAGACGCTCATCGTCGAGACCAGCGGCATCGTGAAGGCCAACGTCTCGGTTCGCAACGCGATCGTCTCGGGCGTGGTGGTGGGCAACATCACCGCCTCTGAGAGCGTCGAGCTGACCCGTGAAGGCCGCATGGTGGGCGACATCAACAGCCCGCGCGTGATCATCGTCGACGGGGCCAGCTTCCGCGGCCGTGTGGACATGGGCAACGCCGAGCCGCGCCCACAGGGAGAGCGCCCGGCCAGCCGCCCCATGGTGCGCCCCGCCGCGCGGCCCGTCTCGGTTCCGGCGCGCCCCGCGATGCCGGCCCGGGCGCCGTCGAAGCCTGTGCCGCCGCCGTTCGCGCGCGTCGAGAGCACCAAGCCCGAGACCAAGCCCGCACCGCCGCCGCCGCCGCCGCAGCCTGTTCTGGTGGGCGATGGCGGAAAGAAGAAGGTGCTGGTGAAGAAGAAGAAGTAGGCCGGTCTCTCCATGTCCGACGTCTCGAACACCCAGAACGGCGAGCTTCCTGACGGCGCGACCCCGCCGGCGGAGTCTTCTGGTGTGCTGGTCACCCCGCTGCACACCGCCCCCGAGGTCTCGCCTGCGCAGGCTCCGGGGGAGGGGGGCGTCGAGCAGGCGTCGGAAACGGAGGCCGAGCCCGAGGCTGCCGCGCCGGCCGACGACGCGGGCGCGGTGGGTGACGCCTCGCGCGAGGCGACGAGGGACGAGGAAGACCCCGCCGAGGTCGAGCGGCACGAGGTGCCCCGGCACTACTCGGCGCCGGCGCTGCTGCCCCTCGAGCGGCTCGACCCCGACGAGACGTTCCGCATTCGCAGCGACGCGTCGCTGGAAGACGTGACGGCGCTGGCCACCGATCTCGCGCGGCTGGGCCAGCTGTTCCCCATCGACGTGCGGCTGGTGCCGCCCGATCGCATTCAGATCATCACCGGCTTCCGGCGCGTGGCTGCGCTGCGGTTCCTGCAGCGCGAGAAGGTGGTCGCGCGGCTCCACACCGAGCTGTCCGATGGCGACGCCATGCTGATGGCGCTGGCCTCGGCCATCCACTCCCGCGCCGTCGACGCGGGCGCGCTCAAAGAGGTGCAGGAGCGCCTCGAGGCCGAGGGGCGCCTCTCGCCGCCCGCGCGAGACATGCTGGCCAAGGCCCTGGCCGACGACGATTCCCTCGCGCCCGAGAACGTCGAAGAAGAGGTCGACGCCGACGAGCTCGCGGCCGACGTCACCATGCGCCTGTCGCAGTGCAACCAGGACCTCTCGCTGCTCGCCGACGTGTTCGATCAGCTCGACGACGAGCGCCGCGACGCGCTCTTGTCGCAGCTGCGCTACTCGATCGACCTGGTCGCGTTTCTGGAGAGCAAGAAATGAACGGCTTCGATCTCGGGCCTTTGGCGCTCGAGGCCGATCGCCGACGCCTGCTCGCCCTGCTGACCGAGAAGAGCTACGCGAAGAAGCGCGTCGTGCTCTCGAGCGGCCGCGAGTCTGACTTCTACATCGACTGCAAGAAGACCGTGCTGACCGCCGAGGGGCACTGGCTGGTCGGGCGCTTGATGTTCGCGCAGATCATGAGCGAGGCGCCGGGGGCGGTGGGCGTAGGCGGGCTGACGCTCGGCGCCGATCCGCTCGCCTCGTCGGTGAGCCTCGTCAGCCACCTCGCGCAGCGGCCGCTGCAGGCCTTCCTGGTGCGCAAGGAGCCCAAGGGCCACGGCACCGGCCAGTGGATCGAAGGGAAGAGCTCGCTCGCCGACGGGGCGCCCGTCGCCATCGTCGAAGACGTCGTCACCACGGGCGCCTCGACGATCAAGGCCATCGAGCGGGCGCGGGCCGAGCAGCTGCTGCCGCTGGCGGCGTTCGCGGTCGTCGATCGCCAGGAGGGCGGGCGCCAGGCCATCGAGGCGCTCGGGGTGAAGGTGTTCTCGCTCTTCACCCGCGAGGACTTCCCCCGATGAGGTGGCTGTCGCTGCCGTGCGCCCTGGCGCTCGCCGCCTGCGCCACCGCCCGCATTCCCCGCGTCGGCACCGAGCCCCCGCCGGCCGAGGCCGATCAGGCCCTCGAGTCTGCCTACCAGCAGACGCTCGAGCGCTACACGCGCAGCCAGGCCGTCTACGACTACCTCGACACCCGCCTGTTCGTGCACGCCACCTGGGAATCGACGCCCTTCATGGAGGCCCGGGTCAAGCGGTTCGGTCGCTTCCGGGCCATGCCGCCCGAAGAGGAGCGCGCCGCCATGGAGGCCGAGCGCCAGCGCCTGCGCGACGTCACCGAGTTCCACCTCGCGGTGCACGCGAACGACCCCAAGATGGACGACTTCGATCGCCCCGGCTCGATGTGGCGGATCGCCCTGGTGGTTGACGGCCGAGAGCTGGCGCCGGTGTTGATCGAGCGCATCGGCCGCGCCAGCACCGACCAGCGATCGATCTACAGCTACATGGAGTCGTTCTGGGTCGGCTATCGGGTGCGCTTCCCGAAGGCGGTCAGCGGCCCGATGACGCTCAAGGTCGCCTCGTCGGTGGGCAAGGCCGAGCTCACCTTCCCGGCGGAGTGACGCCCGATGGCGCGCTCGTGGGCTCGGCGGCTGGCACCGGCGGCGGCGTTCCAGTTCTGCTTCATCGGCTCGATCGCGATGTTGAAGCCGGCGACCAACGCGCTGGTGCTCTCGCGCTTTCAGACGACCGCGATGCCGTGGCTGTACCTGACCGCCTCGGTGTTGACGGGCGTGCTGGCCGTCGTCGGCTCGCGGCGTGGGGCGCGGCGAAGCCCCGGGTGGCTCGCGCTCGTCGGCGGCCTCGCCTCGCTCGCCTTCCTGGTGGCGGTGCGCTTCGACGTGCCGTTCACGGCGCTGGTCGCCTACCTCTTCGCTGAGGCGTTCGCGACGCAGGTGGCGCTGGCCTTCTGGGGCGCGGTGGGCGACGCCTTCGACGCGCGCGAGGCGCGCCGGGCCTTCACCTGGATCAACGGGGTGGGCATGTCGGGGGCCATCGTCGGCGGGTTCGGCGCGCAGCTGGCGGCGCGGGCGGCCGGGGCTCCGGCGCTGCTGGCTGGAGGCGGGGCGCTGCTGCTCGCCGGGAGCGCCGCCTTCCGGTTCCACCAGGCCGAAGACACGGCGTCAGCGCGCGCGAGCCGGGCCAGCGTGGCGTCGGTGCGCACGGTGTTGGGGCTGCCCTACGCGTCGCTGCTGGCCCTGCTGGTGCTGGGGTTCTCGCTCATCCAGCAGCTGACCGACTTCGTCTTCCGCCAGCGCGCCGTCGATCGGCTCAGCGAGGCCGACATGGCCGACGTCTTCGCCGCGCACCAGCTGTGGACGGGCGTGTTCTGCGTGGTGTTTCAGTTCATCGCCGCCGAGGCGCTCCTGCGGCGCCTGGGCATCTTGCGCTACGTCGCGATGGTGCCGGTGCTGATCGGCGCGCTCACCCTGGCCACCTTCGTCTGGCCGGGCGTCTGGGCGGCCTGGGTGCTCAAGCTCTTCGAGAGCGCGGCGAGCTGGTCGCTGCTGCCGGTGGCCGTGCAGCTGCTGTACGCGCCGCTGCCCGACGAGGTGCGCGACGGCGTGCGCCGCACCATCGACGGGCTGTTGCGCAAGGCGGGCATGGGCGCGGCCGGCATGGTGCTGCTGGCGGTCTCGGCCTCGGTGGGCATCAACGGCGTGCTGGCCACCGTGGGGCTGGTGTGCGTCGGCCTCCTCGTCGTGCTGTCGAGGATCAGGCCGCGCTACCTGCAGGCGCTCCACGTGCGCGTCGCGGGAGCGCAGAGCGCCAACCTCGTGGGCACCGAGCTGCAGCTCCTGGCCGAGGGGCTGCGCTCGCCGGCGCCGGAGCGGGCCCTGCGCGCCGCCGATCTGCTCCAGTACGCCGGGGTGATCGACGAGGCGCACATCAAGCAGCTGGTCGCCCACCCGCACGAGCGGGTGCAGACCCGAGGGGTGCAGCTGGCGGAGCGCCATCAGATCGTCTCGGTCTCGAGGCAGCTCGAGGCGCTGGTGCTGTCGGGCGCCAGGCGCCCCCGCGACGCCGCGGTGTGGGCGTTGGGGCGGCTGGCCCCGGCGCAGGCCCGCGCGCTGCTGCCGCCGCTGCTCACCAGCAACGACGTCGGGCTGGTGGCGTCGGTCGTGGGCTCGCTGCTGTCGTTGCCGGGGCCGAAAGACGAGCGCGCCCTCGCGGCCTTCGACAAGCTGGCCGAGAAGAGCAGCACCGCGCCCGCCGCCGAGCGCCGGGAGATCGCCCGCCTGCTGGGCCGCCTCGGCGATCCGGCCCACGCCCCCATCCTCGGGCGCTGCCTCGACGACGCCGACCCCTCGGTGCGGCAGGTGGCCATCGTCGCGACCGGCGAGGGGCTGCACCTCGAGCTGGGGCCGAAGCTGCTGCGCTTCTTGAGCTGGCGCGATGAGCGCCGGTTCGCCCGCGACGCGCTGGCGGCCATGGGCGACGATCTGGTGCCGCTGCTCGCCGCGACCCTCGACGATCGCTCGCGCGCGCTCGCGCTGCGCACCCAGTTGCCCCGCGTCATGCGGCGCATCGGCACCCAGACCGCCTTCGACGCGCTCCTGCAGTCGAACGCCCGCGACGACGCGCAGCTGCACTACCGGGTCGGCGCCGCCCTGGCCCGAATTCATGACGACCACCCCGAGTTCGCGGTCGATCGCGCGCGGGTGATGGAGGCCCTGGGGCGGCGCCGGGGCACGCGCGAGGCGCTGCTGCCCGCCTACCGCTCGGTGCGCGCGGCCTTCGGCGATTCCTCGCTGCTGACGCGAATCTTGAGCGACCGCCTCTCGCAGGCCTTCGAGCTGTCGCTGTGGCTGCTGGGGCTCCTGCACGACTCGCGGGTGCTGCGGCGCGCCCACGCGCACCTCACCGGCACCGACACCCACCGCCGCGCCTGGGCGCTCGAGCTGATCGACAACGTGCTCAGCGACGACGAGCGCGAGCTGATCGTCGACGCGCTCGAGGCGCCGCTCAAGAGCCTGCCTCTGGGCGACGAAGACGCCGCGCGCGTGTTCGTCGAGGAGCTGTGCCGCAGCGAAGACTTCACCCTGCGGGCCTGCGCGCGGCGGGTGGGGCGCAGCAAGGGCATCTGGACCAGACCTCCGAAGGAGGACGACATGAGTGACGTGACGGTGAAGCGGCTCTTCGCGCTCGAGGGCGTCGAGATCTTCGCGCAGAGCGACGTCGATGATCTGGCGGCCGTCGCGGGGGTCGCCAAGGAGCAGTCGTTTCGGAAGGGGGAGCGCGTCTACGCCGAGGGTGACCCGGGCGACGCGCTCTACGTGATCGTCGAGGGGGCGGCCGAGGCGCGGCGTGACGGTGAGATCGTGCTGACCATGAAGGCGCGCGAGAGCTTCGGCGAGACGTCGCTCTTCGACGGCGCCCCGCGCATCAACGAGGTGGTGGCCACCGTCGACACCACGGTGCTGGTGATCGACCGCCGCGACTTCCTCGACCTGCTGGGCGATCGCCCCGAGCTGCTGGCGGGCATGTTCCGGGTGATGTCGCGGCAGCTCAAGACGATGGTGGTCGAGGTCGCGGCGCGGCGCGCGCACACCGGCGATCTGCCGGCGGTGTCGGTGCCGCCGTTGACCGAGACGGGGAAGAACGTCTTCTGAGAGGCCGGCTACAGCGCGATGCCGATGCCGACGTAAGGCCCCATCACCACGTCACGGCAGCTCCAGTTCCCGTTGGGGAGCTGGGCGCAGCCGGCGGTGTCATCGGGAACGCCGGGGACGATGCCGCGGTCTTCGAGGATCTGCGTGCGCCAGCCGGCGCGAATGCCGATGGAGTCGATGCCCAGCACCACCCCCGCTCGAAGATCGAGCTGGTAGATGGGCCAGGGCGTCGCGAAGACGGCGCCCTCGAGCGCGAAGGGGCCCGCGATCCACAGTTGGCCCGAGAGGCCTCCGGTGGGCGCCATCACGATCAGATCAGGCGCGAAGAACGTGTCGGCCCCGAGCTCCACGCGCAGCCGCCCGTAGCGGCCGGTGAGGAAGGCGAAGGTGAGGTGGGCGTTGAGCTGGGTGAGCTGGTTGAGCTGCGTCTGCACCGTCTGGCCCAGCAGCGAGACGCCGAACCGGTCGCCCTCGAAGAGCGCCGAGAGCCCGACGATGTAGCCGCTGCCGTTGGTCGTCGAGAGTGAGTACAGGCCCTCGAGGCCCGCGGTGATGCGAAGGCCGGCGGGCTCCGGGCGAACCGACTGCTCGTTCTGCACCACGATCGCGCCCGGGGCGGGGCTCCAGTACCCGTAGCCGTAGACGGGCACGAAGGCGCCCGACCAGTAGCCGGAGCGGTAGGGGCGGTACAGCGGCCCCCACGACGCCGAGGCGCCCGACCAGCCCCGCGAGCTGCCCGAGCTGGAGCCGGAGCCGGAGCCCGAGTTGACCGGCGCGGCCCCGTGGTAGCTGCCGCCAGACTTCGACCCCGAGCTCGAGGAGCCGCTCCGTTTTCCAAACCGGGCCTCGGCGGGCTGCGTAGCCATGAGGGACAGCAGCGCGGCAGAGGCGATCAGGTGACGCAGGGCCATGACGGCTCCTTTCGCGTGGGACAATACGCCCACGGTGGCGAAAAGATCACCCCGGAGGTGCACGTGGGTCTCTCGGCGGCACTCCTCAGCTGGTTGATCGGCGGGGTCGATGGCGGCGCGGCGCCGCCCATCCGTTACCTCGCGCTCGGTGACAGCTTCACCATCGGCACGGGAACGCCCGAGCGCCTCAACTTCCCCAGCCAGCTCAGCGCGCTGCTGAAGAGGTCGGGGCGCGAGGTGAAGCTCGAGAACGTGGCGGTCAATGGCTACTCGACCCGAGAGCTGATCCGCGACGAGCTCCCCGCCCTCGAGGTGGTGAAGCCGACCCACGTCACCCTCGCGGTCGGCGCCAACGATCTGGTGCGCGGGAAGGGGCCGGCTGAGTACCGCGCGCGGCTCAAGCAGATCTTCGGCCGGCTCGCCGCCGCGGGCCTCGAGGGCGGCCGGATCATCGTCATCCCCCAGCCCGACTGGAGCCAGGCGCCGATCGCCGAGGCGTTCGGAGACCGCGACGAGCTGCGGGGCCGCATCGAGGCGTACAACGCCATCCTCGCCGAGGAGACGGCGGCGGCCGGCGGGCGCTACGTCGATCTCTGGCCCCTGATGCAGGAGCAGGGCGCCCGGAGGTTGTTCGCCGCTGATGGCCTCCACCCGAGCCAGAAGGCGTACACTGCCTGGGCCGAGGCGCTGCTCTCCCGCTTCTGACGAGCCCCGGCGACGACGTCAGTCAGAGGCAGGTGGGGCATGCCCGAGTACCCGGACCTCGAAGTCTACCTGTCGGCGCTCGAGGCGCGCGCGAAGGGCCAGGTGCTCGAGCGTGTGCGCCTGGCCAGCCCGTTCGTGTTGCGCACCGTCGAGCCCCCCCTCGTCTCCCTGCACGGCAAGCGCGTGCTGGGCTTTCGCCGCGTCGGCAAGCGCCTCGTCTTCGAGCTCGAAGCCGGGTTCTTCCTCGTCATCCACCTGATGGTGGCCGGCCGGCTCTTCTGGAGAGAGAAGGGCGCGAAGATTCCCGGGCGTTCGGGGTTGGCCGCCTTCGACTTCCCTGACGGCACCCTGGTGCTCACCGAGGTCAGCACGCGCAAGCGCGCCTCGATTCACGTGGTGCACGGCGAGGCCATGCTCAAGCAGCTCGACCGCGGTGGGCTCGAGGTGATGACGGCCCACCTCGATCAGTTCGCCGAGCGCCTGCGCAGCGAGAACCACACGCTCAAGCGAACGCTCACCGACCCGCGGCTCTTCTCGGCCATCGGCAACGCGTACTCCGACGAGATCCTCCATCGCGCGAAGCTCTCACCCATCAAGCAGACCCGGACGCTGACGGGCGAAGAGATCGGCCGGCTCTACGCCGCCACCCGCGAGGTGCTGACCGAGTGGAAGGCGCGGCTCCTCGAAGAGGCCGGCGGTGACTGGCCCGAGAAGGTGACCGCGTTTCGGCCCGAGATGGCGGTGCACGGAAAGCACAAGCAGCCGTGCCCGGTGTGCGGCGCCGCCGTTCAGCGCATCGTCTATGCCGAGAACGAGACGAACTACTGCGCGCGGTGTCAGGCGCAAGGCCGGCTGCTCGCCGATCGGTCGCTGTCGCGGCTGCTGAAAGAAGACTGGCCGAAGACCCTCGATGAGCTGGAGGAATATGTGGCCACTCGCGGTGGGAGTCCGATAGGAAGGCCTCGACCATGACGCGTTTTGCGAGGCTTTCCGGGGGGATGCTGGCAGTCACCCTCATGTTCCTGGCGACGCCTGCCGCCGCCGAGACGACCCTGTGGTTGGTGCGCCCGCTGTACCCCGGTCAAGAGGCGCTGGTGGAGCGCACCGAGAAGGCCCTCGACAAGCTGATCGCCGCCAGCGACCGCGCCGAGCACGTCATCGGGCGCACCGAGCTCGCCGCCGCGCTCAAGGGGAAGAAGGTCGACGAGCTGCCGTGCCTGGGCGTCGGGGAGCGCTGCGCCGACCCCATCGACCCGTTCGTCGCCACCCTCGGGTTCGGCCGCATCGTGATGGTGCAGGGCGGCCAGGACGAGGCGGGCTTCAAGTTCCGCGTGGTGTCCTACGAGCCGGCGATCAACAAGGTCTCGCCCGCGGCCTCGGCGGCGCCCGTGCTCGAGAAGGCCCTGCTGGGCGCCGTGGCCAAGGTGGTGCCGGTGGCCTCGACGCTCGAGGTGAAGTCCACCCCGCCGGGCGCCGCGGTGTACGTCGACGACACCAAGATGGGCACCACGCCGCTGACGACCCAGGTGTTGCCGGGCGAGCGGGTGATCAAGATCGATCTGAAGCTCCACCAGCCGATCGAAGAGACGCTGATCGTGCCCATCAAGGGCAGCGCGTCGCTCGAGAAGGCGCTCGAGAAGGTGGCGGCGCGGCTGATCGTGACGGGGGCGCCCGCGGGCACCTCGGTCTTCATCGACGGCCAGTTCGTCGCGAAGGACCGGGTCGATCGCGGCATCCTCCCCGGGCAGCACGTGATTCGCCTCACCGCCGACAACCACAAGGCCTTCGAGCAGTCGATCAGCGTCAAGCCCGATGAGCAGTACGTGCTCGACAAGACGCTCGAGCCGCTGCCCGGCGCGGTGGTGGTCGGCCCTGGCGGCACGAAGGCCACCGAGGTGAAGGGGCAGGTGCCCGATCAGGCGGTGAAGGTGACGACGCCGGTGCCCCCGCCGCCTCCTCCGGCGAGCGAGACCGACCTGACGTACGAGAAGCGCTCGTACTTCCAGCTCAGCTACGAGTACGGCTCCTTGCTGGGCAACTCCCTGGTGGGCCGCCGGTGGGGCAACTCGGGCACCGGCCGCACCACCGAGATCAAGAGCCCCTCGCGCATGCTGATGGGCGGCTCGCTCGAGTACGGCACCGGCGGCAAGTACTTCGGCGTCGCGGTGGTGGGGGTGAGCTACCTGACCAACGTGGAGCAGTTCAACCTGGGCGTGGGCTACGCGCCGGGCGCACAGCGCGAGGTCGACATGGGCATCGCCGGCCCCGCCGACATCAACAACGTGCGCATCCACATGGTCACCATCCGCGCGCTCCAGCCGCAGCTGAGGCTCGCCGCGTGGCGCTTCGTGTTCCAGCTCCAGGTGGGCGCCGAGTTCCGCACCGGGCAGATCATCGAGCCGGGGTCCACCTTCTACAAAGACGGCTTCATGATCCTCGACCTGCTGGCGGCCGCGCGCCTCAACGTGCGCTTCTTCGTCGTCGAGGGCCTGTACTTCTTCGGCAGCGGCCACTTCACCTACTTCCTCCTCGGTGAGAGCTCGCGGCTCGAGGCGCCGAACGACGGCATGATGCCGCCGAACGCGACGGGCCCGGAGCCGCGGTTCAACAACTCGCACCAGTGGGGCTTCAACGTGGGGTTGGGTTATGGCTTCTGAGCGCGTGACGATGGTGGCGGTGGCGTTGTGGGCCTCGCTCTCGCTGGCCGAGGCGCTGGTGGGGCCGGGCGTGGGCAACGCCGACGCGCTGATCTCCGAGGGCAGCCGCCTCTACAACAAGAAGCAGTACGCCAAGTCGGCCGACCAGTACCTCAAGGCCACCCGCGTCGACCCCGCCAACGTGGCGACGTACCTGCAGCTTGGCCGCGCGTCGGTGTTGGCCAAGCAGCTGATGCGCGGGTGCTACGCGTACCGGGTGTTCCTCAAGTCGGTGCCCGACTCGCCCGATCGCAAGAAGGCCGCGGCCGAGAGCGATCAGTGCGAGCGCAAGCTGAAGAACGCCAAGGGCCAGCCGCCCGATCTGTCGCAGAAGTACGTCGAGACCCGCGCGGCGTTCTTCGCCCAGCTCGACAAAGGCGTGGTGCTGGGGCCAGAGGGCGCGGCGGAGGAGCTGCGCACCCTGGTGCGGGAGGGCTACCTGGGCCCCGAGCTGGCTGACATGGCGCAGAAGCTCCGCGCGGCGGCCGTCGCCGAGGCCGAGGGCATTCACAAGCGTGCGCTCGGCAGCGAGAAGCTGCCCGCCGAGACGCTGCGCAGCGCGCGGCCGCTGTTCCAGATCGCCGCCGACTCCGGGGTGGCGGCGGCCAACTCGGTGGGCGTGACGGCGTTCCTCGACGGGCTGGCCGAGTTCGGGGAGCGTGACTTCAAGCGCGCCACCCAGCACTTCGGCGAGGCCCTGCGGGCCGACCCCGCGAACAAGGAGTACGCCTTCTATCGCGGCCTGTCGCTCTACCAGGCGGGCGACAAGCTCGGCGCCCTCAAGGCGCTGGAGGCCGACCTCAAGGAAGACCCCCGCACGGCCGTGTTGCGCACCTCGCTGGCCCTCGGCAATTCTCCCGAGGTGGGCGCCTCGGAGCTGGAGCGGTTGTTGTTCAGCACCCGGTTCCCCGCCGAGAAGTGACCGCGCCCCGCGGGACGTTCAGTCTTCACAGGAGCCCCCGTTGGCGTTCTTCATCTGTCAGGCGTGCGGTGCCGAATACGAAGCGGACGATCCGAAGTGCCCCTCGTGCGGGCGCAGCGAGACGATTCGGCTCAACCGCAGTGACCGCCTCGTCGACAAGCTGATCGCCGGCCGCTTCAAGATCATCAAGAAGCTGGGGCAGGGCGGCATGGGGGCGGTGTACCTGGCCGAGCAGGTCGGCATCGGGCACCGCGTCGCCATCAAGTTCCTCAAGAGCGAGTTCTCGACCGACGTCGAGATCGCGCGGCGCTTCCTCAACGAGGCGAAGACGTACGCCCGCGTCGTGCACCCCAACGCCGTCACCTTTCACGAGTTCGGCCAGGACGACGAAGGCAACCTCTTCATCGCCATGGAGTACTGCGAGGGCGACGACCTCAAGAAGACCATCGCCGAGCGCGGCCGGCTGTCGATCGTCGAGGCCATCGAGGTGACGACGCAGGTCGCCGACGTGCTGGCCGACGCGCACGAGAAGCAGATCGTGCACCGCGATCTGAAGCCCGAGAACATCATGATCCGCAAGGGCATGCGGGGCATGCACGCCAAGGTGCTCGACTTCGGCATCGCGCGCCTGATGGACGCGAGCACCAAGCTGACCGTCGCCGGGGCGATCGCCGGCACGCCCCGCTACATGTCGCCCGAGCAGGTCGAGGGCCGCGAGGTCGACATTCGCGCCGACGTCTACTCTCTCGGGGTGGTCTGCTTCGAGGCGCTGACCGGGCGCCAGCCCTTCGACGGCAACACCATCGCCGAGATCATGCGCAAGCAGGTGATGGAGCCGTTGCCGCGGCTGGGCTCGTACTTCCCCGAGCTCGATCTGCCGCCGCTGCAGGCGGTGCTCGACAAGGCCTGCGCCAAGCGGCGCGAAGATCGCTACCCCGACATGGTGGCCTTCGCGCGGGCGCTGTCGCAGGCGCTCCCGACGCAGCTGCACCTGTCGCTGCCGCCGCTGCAGCGCGTGGCGTCCGAGGCCAGCCGCGCGTCGGTGGCGATGGCGACGCCGCTGCCCGCGACGGGCGTGGGGGTCGCGCTCCCGGGCACCGAGGCGGGGCGCGCGGCCGTGGAGTCGACGCTGCTCCAGCACCCCACGGTGCCGCCGGGGCCGCTGGCGACCGGGCCGCACCCGCACACCGAGCTGCCCGGCGTCGGCTCGATCAGCCCGCGCGGCGCGGCGCCCGACGTGTCCCTGCCGCCGCAGGCGCCCCGCTCGAAGGGCCCGATCATCGGCCTGGTGGTGGTGCTGGTCGCCGTCATCGGTGGCGGCCTCGCGGTGCTCCTGGGGGGAGGCAGCCCGCCCGTCGCCAACGCCACCGGCCCCGTCGTCGAGCCCGTGGTCCAGGTGAAGCCGGTGGTCGAGCCCGGGCCCGAGGCGCCGCCGAAGGTCGACGACGCGGCCACCACCATCGCCGCGGCCGCGGTGAAGGCGGTGCACGAGCAGGCGGCCTACGAGAAGCTCAAGTCGGCGCAGACGAACTGGGAGAAGGGCGATCTCAACACCGCGCGCATCGACCTCGAGAACATCGCCGCCGACACCGCCGCCCACGCCGACGCCGAGAAGCTGCTGGCCGACATCAAGCGGGTGCAGGACGCGCTGGCCCAGGGCGACGCGCTGAGGCGGCAGGGGCAGTGCGCCGCCGCGCTCAAGGCCTACGGCGACGCGGCGCGGCTCAACGGCAACGTCGACGCGGTGAAGCGCGGCATGAGCGCCTGCCAGGCCGCGGCGATCCCGGACAGCATCGAGTGACGTCGCCCGTCGCGCGCAAGCCCGACATCACGCCAGGGGGGCCGCTCGGCCGGCTGGTGGTGGGCGCGGCGATGCGGTGGCTGCGGTGGCTCGCGCCCTCGACCCGGCGGCGGCTGGCGGCGTTGGTCGCCTCCGTCGCGTGGCGCCTCGGCGTTCGGCGCCGGGTGGCCCTCGACAACCTCGCGCAGGCGTTCCCCGAGAAGAGCGCCGCCGAGCGCCGCGCCATCGCCCGCGGCGTCTACGACAGCCTCGCGCTCGCCGCGGTCGAGGCCGTCACCTCGGATCTGCTGACCGACGAGGAGCTCGCGCAGGCCGTCGAGGTGGCCGACTGGAAGGGCCTCGACGTGTTGGTGGACGGGCGCCGGCCGGTGTTGGTGGCCTCGGCCCACCTCGGCAGCTGGGAGCTGTTCGCCGAGGTGATGGCCCGTCGTGGGTGCCAGTTCAGCGCGGTGGTGCGGCCGCTCGCCGGCGCCTTCAACGAGTGGGTCGTCAAGAACCGCAAGGCCGCGGGCGTCGAGCTGATCCTCCAGCGGGGGGCGCTGCTGCGCATGGTGTCGGCGCTGCGCCGCGGCCGCGCGGTGGTGCAGCTCATCGACCAGGTGCTGCCCGCGAAGGACGGCGTCTTCGTGCCCTTCTTCGGGCGGCTCGCCAGCACCACCCCGGCGATCTCGATGGCCGCGCGGGTCTCGGGCGCGCCGGTGTATGTGGTGGCCGCGGTGCGCGAAGAGTCCCGGCTCAAGATGGTGGTCGAGGGCCCCGTGCCCTTCGCCGAGGTTGGCGACAAGGAGCGCGCGCTCCGCGAGCACACCGCGAGGCTGACGGCGATCATCGAGGGCCTCATTCGACAGTACCCAGACCAGTGGCTGTGGCTGCATCGGCGGTGGAAGGTGGCGCCCCCGCCGGCGCCGAAGGAGGCGTCTTGATCGGCCCGTTCGTGGGGCAGGTTCACACCCAGCCGATGGTGGTGGCCGGCGACGGAGAGGCGCTGCCCGCGGTGGCGGTGCTGGAGCAGCGCTTCACCACCTTCCTCGAGCGCAGCCAGCGCCTGACGCGGCGGGTCCGGGTGGGCGTGTCGCTGGTGCTGGTGGTGGGCCTGGCCTTCGTGGCCAGCGTCGTGGACAAGCCGGTGGCGGTGGGGCTGTGCGGGCTCCTGGTGATCGCGCCCCTGGTCTGGGCGACGACCGCGCTGCTGGTGCCGCTGGCGCTCCTGGGGCGCTCGAAGCTCGCCGAGGGCGCGGGGCTGACGATGCAGGCGGGGGTGCCCATCGCGGTGGACGAGCAGGGCCTGACGGCCGGAGCGCTGACGTTCGACTGGGCGGTGGTGACCTCGCTGCTCGAGGTCGGCGACTCGCTGGTGGTGCGCGGCGTTGACGTCGGCCAGCGGCGGGTCTTCCAGGTGCTGCTGTCGGCGAAGAACTTCGACACCGCGCAGGCCCGGCACGAGGCGCTGGCCGCCTTGGCGACGCTCCGCGCGGCGCGGCAGCCTCCAGTGGGCTGAGGCCGCAGGTTTCCTTGAAATGACCGCCTCCGCCACGCGTTGTGGCGCCGTCATGGGCGAACAGGCGGGGCACGCGATTGTCGAACGGTCCCCTGTCGGGCAGAGGTATGGCGTGCGCATGCGCGCCCCCCGCGTCCTCGCGGTGCTGTTCGATCCGGTGTCGGCCGTCGGTGAGGCGGTGTCCTCTCGCGCGTGGCTCTTGCCGCTGCTGCTGTCGGTGGGGTTGACGGCCGCGGCCTCGGCGGCGCTCGCGGTTCGGCTCGATCAGGCGCGCCTGGTGCTCCCGAAGCTCGAGGCGGCGGGTGAGCTCTCGAAGGTGAGCGAGCGCGAGATCGCCGAGCAGGTGGAGCAGGCCGAGCGCGTCGCCATCGTGGCGGGGGTCGCCAGCGGGCTGTTCGTGGTTCCGATGATCGCCTTGTGCGCGGCCGCCGGGCTGTGGCTGATGAGCTGGCTGTTGGGACGGCGGGCGGGGTTCACCGAGCTCTTCACCGCGGTCTGCGTGGCGATGCTGCCGCTCGCGGTGGGGCAGGGGGTGACCCTGGCGGCGGCCCTCAGGCAGCCGAGCCTCTCGCCGGCGATGGCGAAGGCGCTGGTGCCTTCGTCCCTGGGGCAGCTGCTCGCGGGCGCGGCGCCCACCACGACAGCCGTGGCCGGGGAGCCGAAGACGCCGTCGGGCTTCAAGCCCACCGCGACGCGCGCGCTGCTCGAGCTGGCCGACTTCTTCCACCTGTGGGCGGCGCTGCTGCTGGGCCTGGGCTTCGCGGCGGCCACGAAGTGGTCTCTCGCGCGCGCGGTGCCCATCGGCGCGCTGCTCTACTTTCTCGTCGTCGCGGCGGTGACCATCGGGCTCCCCGGGCTCGCCAGCGGCGGCGGAGGTGCTGGTCGATGATCGTCGCGCTCCTGCTCGCCGCCGCGCCGCTGACTCTGGGAGAGGTGCGACAGGCGGCCCGCCAGAACCTCGACGCCGTTCGCGCCGAGCTGGCGGTCAGCCGCGCCGCGCTCGATCGGGCCGACGCCCGCTCGGTGCTCTTCCCGCAGGTCGATCTGTCGCTGGGCGTGACCCAGACCCTGGGGGGCCCGCAGCGGCGCTTCACCACCGCGCCCCAGTTCGCCTCCGACGGCACGGTGACCTTCGTGCAGCGGCCGGTCGACATTCCTGCCTTCACGCAGGGCAACTTCCAGCTCGGGCTGACGGTCGCGCAGCTGCTCTACGACGGCGGCCGGTGGTGGAACCAGCTGGCCCGCACGGGCGCGCTCGAGGAAGCGGCGCAGGGGCAGCTGGCCGAGCAGCAGGCCTCGAGTGAGCTCGAGGCGGTGCGCCGGTTCTACGAGGTGCTGCGCGCCCAACTGACCCTGAAGGTGCTCGAGAACGCCGCGGCGCGCAGCGCGGATCTGCTGGAGCGCTCCAGGAGCCTCTTCACCGCCGGCCGGGCCCAGAAGCGCGACCTGCTCGACGCCGAGGTGAACCTCGGCAACGACCGCATCGCCGTCATTCGCCAGCGCCAGGCCATCATCGCGGCCGAGGCGTCGCTGTTTCAGTGGCTGGGCCAGCCGCCGCGCGACGTGGTGGCGCAGCGCCCTGCCGAGTTCGAGGCGCCGCTCCTGCCCGGCGCCCAGGACGCGGGCGCGCTCCTCACCCTCGCCCGAAAGCGGCGGCCGCTCTTCGCGGTGCTCGACGCCCAGGGCAAGGGCGGGAAGCTCGCGGTCGAGATCGCGCGCGCCGACTACCTGCCCCGGGTGAGCGCGAACGCGAGCTACAACCGCACCGCCCCGACCGCCGAGCTGTTCGTCGACCCGGCCAGGCAGCACCTCTTCAACGTCGGCGTGAACCTCTCGTGGGATCTGTTCAGCGGCTTCGCCACCGACACCCAGGTGGCCCGCGCGCAGACCCAGCTGACCGAGCTCGAGCGCCAGCAGCGGCAGGCCACCATCGAGTTGGAGTCCGAGATCGTGCGCGCCACCAGCGCCATGGCCGCGCAGCGTGAGATCGCCGCGCTGGCCGCGAAGAACCGGGCGCTGGCCGACGAGAGCTTCGACGCCGAGGCTCAGCGCTACGCCGCCGGCGCCAGCACCAGCCTGTCGGTCCGTGACGCGCAGACGCGCGCGGTGCTGGCCGAGCTCTCGCAGCTCCAGACCCGGGTGGACGTGGAGATCGCCTCTGCCGCCCTCGAACGACTCACCGGCGGCCCCGTCGCCGCGGCGGAGACCCCATGACCTGGTGGAAAGCCCTCATCGCGCTGGTGATCGTCGCCGGCCTCGTCGCCATCACCGTGGCCGGCCTCAGGGAGCGGCCGCCGCCGCCCGTCGAGGTGCAGCTGGGCGCGGCGAAGCGGGCGCCCATCACCCGCACCGTCACCGGGGCCGGCAAGGTGCAGCCCGCCACCACGGTGAAGATCAGCTCGAGCCTCTCGGGCGATCTGATCGAGCTGACGGTGAAGGAGGGCGATCAGGTGAAGAAGGGCCAGGTGCTCGGCCGCATCGACCGCCGGCGCTTCGAGGCCAACGTGCGCCAGGCCCAGGCCGCGCAGAACGCCGCGAAGTCCGACGTGGCCACCGCGGCCGTCGAGGTCGAGCGCACCCAGCGCGAGCTGGAGCGGGTGCAGGGCCTGGCGGCCAAGGGGCTCTCGTCGCAGGCCGAGGTCGAGGGCGCGCAGTCGTCGGTCGCCGCCGCCCGATCGCGCGTCGCGGCGCTCAACGATCGCGTCAGCCAGCAGCAGGCGGTGCTCGACGAAGCACAGAACAACCTCGCCAAGACGACGCTCATCTCGCCCATCGACGCCACGGTGATCGAGCGCACGCGTGAGGTGGGCGAGCGCGTGCGTGGCAGCGACTTCAACGAAGACGTGGTGCTGACCCTGGCCGCCCTGGCGTCGATGGAGGTGAAGATCGAGGTGGGCGAGCACGAGGTGGTGCACCTGGCCGCGGAGCAGCGCGCCGACGTGAAGATCGACGCCCTCGAGGGCCAGACCTTCGACGGCACGGTGGTCGAGATCGCCCAGAAGGCGCTGATTCGAAACCAGGGCTCCGAGCAGGAGACCACCAGCTTCCCCGTCACCGTCGCGCTCACCTCGAGGCCGCCGGGCGTGATGCCGGGCATGAGCGCCGAGGTGCGCATCACCGCGGAGCAGCGCGAGTCGGCGGTGGTGGTGCCGGTGCAGGCCGTGACGGTGCGCCCCGAGGCTTCGCTCAGCGACGCCGCGGTGCCCGTCGAGGGCAAGCCGCTGCAGCCGAAGGGCCGCACCGGCGACCGCTTCGCGAAGGTGGTCTTCGTGGTGGGCCCCGATCAGAAGGTCAGCGTTCGGCGGGTCCGCACCGGCATCGCCTCGGACACCGACATCGAGATCGTCGAGGGCCTCGCCGAGGGGGAGCGCATCGTCGAGGGGCCGTACCGCACGCTCGCCAAGGAGCTCAAAGAAGGGGACACGGTCGACGCCGTGAAGCCGGGGCAGGGCGGCCGCAAGGGCGGCAAGCGCGGTTGACGCCATGCTGATCGAGCTCGACGACATCGCGCGGGAGTACGTGGTGGGCGGCGAGCTGGTGCGCGCGCTGGCCGGCGTCACCGTGCACATCGAGAAGGGCGAGTGGGTCGCCATCATCGGGCAGTCGGGCTCGGGCAAGTCGACGCTGATGAACGTGATCGGCTGCCTCGACACGCCGACGCGGGGCACCTACCGGCTCAACGGCCACGACGTCTCGCGCTTGTCGGACGACGCCCTCGCCGACATCCGCAACCGCGAGATCGGGTTCATCTTCCAGAACTTCCAGCTGCTCCCCCGCGAGACGGCCCTGGCCAACGTCGAGCTGCCACTGGTGTACCGGGGCGAGAAGGCGAAGGTGCGCCGCGCGCGCGCGATCGAGGCGCTCCAGAAGGTGAAGCTCGACAACCGCATGCTGCACAAGCCGACCGAGCTCTCGGGCGGTCAGCGCCAGCGGGTCGCCATCGCGCGGGCGCTCGCGGCCGAGCCGTCGCTGCTGCTGGCCGACGAGCCGACGGGCAACCTCGACAGCGCCACCGGCGAAGAGATCGTGAAGCTGTTCGAGGAGCTCCACCAGCAGGGGCACACCATCGTGCTGGTGACGCACGAGCCGAAGCTGGCGGCGCGGTGCCCGCGGGCGGTGCGGCTGTCGGACGGGCTGGTGGTCGGCGACGGGCCCGGCGAGCAGGTGGCGTTCGGAGGCCTTCGGCCATGAGCTGGCGCGTGGACCTGGTCGAGGGCGCGTCGATCGCCGTGCGCTCGCTCTCGGCGCACCGCCTGCGCACGCTGCTGACCACCGTGGGCGTGGGCATCGGCGTGGCCACCCTGCTGGCAATCCTCGGCATCACCCAGGGCCTCGACAGCTCGTTCGAGAAGCAGCTGGCGACGCTGGGCTCGACCTCGGTCTACGTCTCGAAGCAGCCCTGGGTGCAGATGGGCAACTGGTGGGAGTTCAGGAACCGCAAGAACCTCACCCGGGCCCACGTCGAGGCGGTGCGCGCGCAGTGCAGCCTCTGCGAGACGGTGACGCCGATGGTCGACGACAACGCCGACGTGGCCTTCCTGGGCGTCGAGCTGCCGGCGGTGGTGATCTCGGGGGCCTCGGAGGAGTGGCCGCGCGTGACGGGCTTCGAGGTCAGCCGGGGCCGCTTCTTCACCCAGTCCGATGACGACAACCGCGGGCTGGTGGCGGTGCTGGGCGCCGACGTGGCCGACACGCTCTTCCCCGACGTCAACCCCGTGGGGCAGTCGATTCGCGTGGGGAAGAAGCCCTTCACCGTGGTGGGCACGCTGGCGCGCAAGGGCAAGCTGCTCGACAGCTCGCAGGACCTGCGGGTCGTCATTCCCTTCCGCACCTTCACCAGCTTCTTCGCGGGGCGGCGCAGCTACACCATCGGCATCGCGGTGAAGAACCCCGACCAGCTCGAGGCGGTGGAGGATCAGCTGGTGGGCATCCTCAGGCGCGCGCGCCAGACGCCGCCCGACAAGCCCGACGACTTCGCCATCAACCGGCCCGAGCAGCTCGCCAGCACCTACCAGCAGCTCACCGGCGCGCTCTACGGCGTCGCCCTGGGCATCGGCTTCATCACCCTGCTGGTGGGCGGCATCGGCATCATGAACATCATGCTGGTGTCGGTGCGCGAGCGGACCCGGGAGATCGGCGTTCGCCGGGCGCTGGGCGCGCGCAAGCGCACCATCATCGTGCAGTTCATGCTCGAGGCGATCGTGGTGTCGGCGGTCGGCGGCGCGCTGGGCACGGTGGTGGGCCTGGGCGGGGCCAAGGTCTTGAGCCTGGTGACGCCGCTGGCGGCGACCGTGAAGCCCCTCACCGTGGTGTTCGGCGTGCTCTTCGCGGCGCTGGTGGGCCTGCTCTTCGGCATCTGGCCCGCGGCGCGGGCGGCCAACCTCGACCCGGTCGAAGCGCTCAGGCAGGAGTGACGATGCTGCGCGCCTTCTTCGACAACCTGAGGCTGGCGGCGGGCACCTTCATCGCCCACCCGCTGCGCACCGCGCTGACGCTCCTGGGCATCGTGATCGGCGTCGCGACGGTGATGACGATGATGGCCCTGCTCGAGGGGCTGCGGCTGAAGGTGAACAAGGATCTCTCGCAGCTGGGCGCCAACGTCTTCCGGGTGGACAAGTGGCCCCAGGGCTTTCGGTTCGGCGGGGGCGATCGGCTCAACTGGAACAAGATCGCCGCCAGGCCGGTGCTGACCCTCGACGACAGGCGGGCCATTCTCGAGCACTGCCCGTCGGTGAAGCGCACCAGCGCCTCGTCGTGGCAGCCCGGCCAGCGCGTGCGCACCGCGATGACCGAGACCCAGCCGGGCGTCTTCATCCTCGGCACCACCGTGGAGTACCCCGAGACGTCGGGCGTGGTGGTGGCCAACGGGCGCTACTTCAACGAGCAGGAGGATCTCGACGGGCGCCAGCTCGCGGTGCTCGGGCCCGACGTCGCCGACAAGCTCTTCCCCAGCCTCGACCCCATCGGCCAGGAGGTGCGCCTGCGCGGGCGCCCCTTCACCGTCATCGGGGTGCTGGAGCGGCGCGGCAAGGTGCTGGGCCTGTTCAACCTCGACAACGTGGTGCTGACGCCCATGACCGGCTTCCTCGCGCTCTACGGCAAGCGGCGCACGGTCTCGATCAGCGTCGAGGCGCACGATCTCGAGCGCTTCGAGCCCGCGATGGAGGAGGTGACCCGGCTGATGCGCCAGCGCCGCCGCCTGGCGCCCGATGAAGACAACAACTTCGAGGTGTCGACCAACGAGTCGATGGCCAAGACGCTCAACGATCTCTCGCAGGTGATCACCGCGGCCACCTTCGGCGTGTGCCTGCTCTCGCTGCTGGTCGGCGGCATCGGCATTCTCAACATCATGCTGGTGTCGGTCTCGGAGCGGACCCGCGAGATCGGCGTGCGAAAGGCGCTCGGCGCGCGCCGCTCCCGAATCCTCGCGCAGTTCGCCACCGAGGCCTTCGCGCTGTCGCTGGTCGGAGGGCTGGTGGGCCTGGCGATCGGCCTGGGCCTGGCGGGCCTGGGGCGGTGGGCGCTGGGGCTCTACACCGCGGTGCCGATCTGGGCGGCCGTGCTGTCGCTGGTGATGAGCTCGGGCGTAGGCCTGGTGTTCGGCATCTACCCGGCGGCGCGGGCGGCGCGGCTGGACCCGGTGGACGCCATGCGCGCCGAGTAGCCGTTTCGATACACAACCCCTTGAATCGAGGGTGGGGCATGTCGTCAGAGGTGCGCCGCTCTTGCGGTTCTCCGCCAATTCAGGTGTCTGTAGGCCGAGGCCTCACCTTCCGGGACTGATCTTCATGAACCAACTCAAGCTGCTGATCCTCTGCGCGGGGGCGCTCTCGCTCTTCGGCTGTCCGCCTACCGTGCGTCCGTGCGGCCCCGCGACGTGCCCCATCGGCTGCTGCGACGCCAACGGGCTCTGCCAAAGCGGCGGCTCGGTGACGGGCTGCGGCGCGAAGGGTGAGGAGTGCCGCACCTGCTCCACCAACCAGACCTGCAACAGCGGCCAGTGCACCACCCCCAACATGGGTGGCGGCGCGGCGACGGGCGGGGGCACCGGCGGCAGCATGGGCGGCGGGAGCGCCGGTGGCGCGGGCGGCGGCGCGGGTGGCGGAGTGGTGCTCCAGTGCTCGGCGGGGCTGACCCTCTGCGGCTCCTCGTGCAGCAACACCCAGACGGACTTCAGCAACTGCGGCATGTGCGGCCGCGCCTGCACCGCGGGCCAGTACTGCGCCAGCGGCAGCTGTCAGGCGCTGCCGACGATGTGCACGCCGACCTCGTGTCCGGCGAGCCACTACTGCAACCTCGCCAGCAACAAGTGTGAGTTCGGCTGCCAGACGAACCAGAACTGCGGCAACGGGCAGATCTGCGACCCGATGCGGAACGTCTGCGTCTGCCCCACGGGCTCGATCTCGTGCGGCGGCGGCTGCGTGCCGGTGAACACCGTCACCGCGTGCGGGGCCCAGTGCCTCAGCTGCAGCGGCGGGCCGAACTCGATTCCGTCCTGCACCAACGGCGCCTGTGACTTCACCTGCGCGGCCGGCTACCACCGCTGCGGCAACCAGTGCGTCTCGAACTTCGACGCGCTCACCTGCGGCACCCGCTGCGACGCCTGCACCACGCCGCCCAACGCGACGCCGACCTGTGACGGCAACGACTGCGGCTTCGTCTGCGCCACCGGCTTCCACCAGTGCGGCACCGACTGCGTCTCGAACTTCGACGTCGCCACCTGCGGCAACAGCTGCACCGCCTGCCCGGTGCCCGCCAACGCCATCGCGCAGTGCATGTCGGCCGGCGGCGGCCAGCCGGCCTGCACCTTCCAGTGCAACCCCGGCTTCGCCCGCTGCGGGAGCCAGTGCGTGGCCGAGTCGATCACCTCGTGCGGCGCGAGCTGTCAGACGTGCACGCCCCCGGTGGGCGCCACCAACCCGCAGTGCGTGGCCGGCCAGTGCACCTACACCTGCGCCGCGGGCTTTCACCAGTGCAACTCGGCCTGCGCGCCGAACACCTCGGTGCAGACCTGCGGCGCCTCGTGCACGCCGTGCCCAGCGCCCGCCAACGGCACCGCGACCTGCAACGGCACCAGCTGTGGCGTGCAGTGCAACGTCGGGTACCACGAGTGCAACGGCCAGTGCGTGACCAACTTCAACGTCAACACCTGCGGCAACCGGTGCACCCCGTGCCCTGACGGCCCGGTGGGCAGCGGCACCACCATCACCTGCGACGGCACCAACTGCGGCCTGCGCTGCGCGTCGACGACGACGCCCAACTTCTGTAACAACGTCTGCGTCGCCGACTCGCTCACCAGCTGTGGGCCGAGCTGCCAGACGTGCACGCCCCCGGCCAACGGCACCTCGGTCTGCACCTCCGGCGTCTGCGACTTCACCTGCATGTCGGGCTTCCACCGCTGCGGCACGCAGTGCGTCGCCGACAGCAGCGTCGACACCTGCGGCACCAGCTGCAACGCCTGCCCGGCAGGGCCGCCGAACACCACCACCACCTGTGCGCGCCCGTCGCCGACCAGCCAGTACGCCTGCGGGTGGGAGTGCGGGGCCGGCACCAACCGCTGCCCGGCCAACGGCAACCAGTGCGTGCCGACCGACTACACGCTCGCCTGCGGCCCGACCTGCGCGGTCTGCTCCTCGACGGTCGCGCTCGAGCGCGGCGTCTGCGGCTCCAACGGCATCTGCACGACGGGCTGCATCACCTCGTGCAACGGCGCCTGCGTCAACACCCAGACCAACGGGAGCCACTGCGGCGCCTGCAACGCCGTCTGCAACGCCAGCGATCGCTGCTCCCAGGGCGAGTGCCGCGCGTTCTGCGCGTCGGGCGTGGGCCTGGCGTCGATGTTGCCGTCGGTCGCGATGACGACCTCCTCGTTCCCGTTCTTGATCGTGGACGTCGACGGTGACGGGCTGGCCGACATGGTGACGGCCCAGTCGTCGACGCTGTACGTTCGCCGCGGCCTGCCCAACGCCTCGATGACGGGCCCGTCGGGCACCTTCTCGACGACCTTCACCACCACCTCGCTGGGCGTGGTGCCGCTGCAGTTGGTGGCGGGCGACCTCACCGGAGACGGGCGCCCGGAGATCGTCTTGTGGAGCACCAGCACCTCGGTCGACGTGCTCCGCAACAGCGGCACGGGCACCTTCACCCGGTACACCGTCACCGCCTCGTCGGCGGTCGGCGGCTCGTTCGCCCCCACCTCGGCCACCATCGGCGAGTTCTCGGGCGCCGCGCCGGCCGACGTCGTCTTCAGCTTCAACACCTCGTCGGGCACGCAGTCGGCGGCGCTCTTCGCGGGCAATGGCCTGACCGGGAGCCCCCTCTCGACCGGCGTCAGCGCGGGCCTGGGCATCGGCACCGTCTCGAACGTGCGCGCCGCGGCGGTGAACGCCGACGCGAACCTCGACCTCATCGCCACCGCGGCGAGCAACGCCATCTACGTCTACCCCGGCACGGGCAACGGCACGACGCCGTTCTCCTCTGCGTCCGCCGTGCTGGCGCAGCTGCCCGCGGGCGAGACCTTCACCACCGGCGTCTCGGGCTCGGCCTTCATGATGGACGTGGGCGACGTCACCGCCGACGGCATTCCCGACGTGGTGGTGCCGGTGGTGTCGGCAGGCACGACGTACGGCGCGCGGGTGTTCCCGCTGACCAGCGCCCCGGCCTTCGGCGCCTCGAGCTACCTGGCCCTGCCGGGCGCCGCGCGCGCCATCGTGATCGCCGACGTCAACGGCGACGGCCGGCGCGACGTGGTGATCGCGTCGACCGACGTGCGCGTCTTCGTGAGCCAGGTGGGAGGCACGTTCTCGGCCGCCCAGGTGCTCGGCATCACCTTCGGCGTCACCTTCTTCAACGGGCTGGCGGCGGTCGACGTGACGGGAGACGGGCGACCCGAGCTCTTCTCGCCGTCGGGGACCAACCTCGTCACCGCGGTCAACAACGGCAGCGGCGGCTTCGCGGCGCTGACGGGCACCAGCGTGCCCAACGCCACCCGCATCGTGGCGGGCGATCTCAACGGAGACGGCTTCTCTGACGTGGTGGCGACCGGCCCGGTGGCGGGGGTCTTCTCGGGTCCCGACGCCCGCCTCGTCGACCCCGTCACGACCGTCAACAACACGGTGCAGGGCCGGCTCGAGGTGCTGGTCAACGGCCAGTGGGGGCCCGTCTGCGCCCCGATCTCATTCCCGTCGGGGACGACGATGAACGTCGCCTGCCGCTCGGTGGGGCTGGGCAGCTGGTACGACTACTTCTACGCGTCGGCGTCGTCGCTCGCCCCCGTCATGCGCAGCCCGTCATGCTCCAGCTCGCTGCTCTCGAGCCTCCTTGCGTGCACCTACTCGACGCCCGACACCAGCTGCACCTCGGCGAACCAGCTGGGCATCGAGTGCAGCATCTCGGGCACGGTGCCCCAGGACTCGACGTCGCAGGTCCTCTTCGGGTCGGCGACGGGAGCCTTCACGGCGGGCCCGCTCTTCTCGACCCGGGGTGACCGCACGGCCATCGGCAACCTCAACGGCGACGCCTCGCAGGATCTCGTGGTGGCGGCGCTTGGGTCGATGGACGGCGGCATGGGCCCGGTGCTCGAGGTGCGCCTGGGCGCGACCAACTCCACCCTGAGCCCTCCCACGGTGTTGCCGCTGCGCGCGCAGCCCACCTTCATGGCCATCGCCGAGGTCTCGAACGACGCCGCGCAGGACCTGATCGTCGGCTCCGCGGTGGGCGTGGACGTGTACCGCAACCTGGGCTCAGGCAGCTTCGCGCCGCCGGTGACGGTGATGACGACGGCGGTCTCGAGCTTCGCGTTCGCCGACCTCAACCTCGATGGGCGCCGCGATCTCATCACCGCGAACTCGACCTTCAACGCCCTGCAGCCCTGGCTGAACGTGGCCTTGCCTGGCTCGGTGGGCTTCCTGGTGGGCACGTCGCTGTCGACCGCGACGGCGACCAACTTCTCGGTGCAGGCCGGTGACATGACGGGCGACGGCAAGCCCGATCTCGTGTTCGGCCGGTACATGTACGCGGGCAACGGGGCAGGGGGCTTCACCCTGCAGAGCTCGACCTCGATCCCCATCCTCCCGCCTCGGCAGGTGCTGGCCGATCTCGACAACGACGGCTTGCTCGATCTGGCCTCGGCCGGCAGCGCGAGCTCGGTGGTGTCGGTGCTCCCCGGCGCGGCGGCGTCCTTCGGGTTCTCGTCGGTAGCCAGCGGCTACTCGCCCGGCACGGTGGTGGAGGACGTGGTGCTGGCGCGGACCAACGCCGACTCGACGCGAGATCTGGTCGTGCTGATCGGCGCCCCGGGGGCCCGGGCGGTGGTCGCGGCGCCCGGCACCTGCCGCTGACGTCAAGCGCGGGCTCACCACGAATTCGCGGGGCCCCTTGCGTGGGTCATCGGTTTGATGGCACTGCAGGGGCTGGCCGTCGTGTGTGAGGAACTCCCGTGAACTCGATTCGTCTCGTCGTGCTCGCCGCGCTGCTGCCGGCGGCGTTCTTCTCGTGTACCCCGCCCGTGCGCCGGTGCGGGCCTGCGACCTGCTCGACGGGGTGCTGCGACGCCAACGGTGACTGCCAGTCGGGCAGCAACATCGCCGCCTGCGGGTCGAGCGGCGCCGAGTGCCGCACCTGCGGCACCGGACAGACGTGCCAGAGCGGGCAGTGCGAGACGCCGAACGCGATGGGCGGCGGCTCAGCGGGCGGCGGCGCCGCGGGAGG